>URQG01000202.1 GCA_900549895.1 uncultured Lachnobacterium sp. | reverse complement strand
GAGACAGTCTCTAAGCTGCTCGATTGCAGCTTCTTTTAATATCACTTCACCATGTTCTTCCACGAACGCTTTGCGCTCTACTCCCACAAGCAGATTGGATACATACTCATCCGTTACCGCTGACAGCTTACGTACATCCGATTCTAATTGATTGGACAGATCCATGATCAGGTAGTACACATGATTCAACTTATATAGTGCATTCGGCGGACATTCCTTAAACGGAACCTGCTTTGCAAAACGCAGGATGGTATCCATACGTTCAAACACAAGAAGAACAAATACTCTTGCCACATCCTGATCTTCCTGCTTTTTCTTTGCCTCACTGATTTCATTCCACTTCTGTTGTGGAATTGAACTAAGCAGTCCATTTACAATATCCTTCAGATGCTCCATCATATCCTCTGAGCCAGGATGTTCGGAAAATGTAAGCGACAGTGTATGATCCGACAGGAAATCAGCGCGCACCGTCTTGACCCCAAGCTCAAATTTCGTTTCAAAACGTTGCTCTGCGAGATCAAAAATTTCATTCATAAACTCCTGTGTGCGTTCTCCGTTGCTCATGATTTCTTCCAGCGTATATCCAAGATCAGTGATTTCTTCCTCCGATATCACGCATCGGATTGTGTGTTTTCCAATTCGGGAAAATTTCATACACTCACCCTCTTTCTGCTACTACATTATTGTACCATGTCCCCATACACAACCTGCCGTCCTGCCTATTTCTAGTCCAATTTGATCTGACGGATTTTCTGACGGATTCTCTGCAACGCATTGTCAATCGACTTAGGACTCTTGCCCATAATCTCCGCGATCTGAATATAATGATTCCCGTCCAGATAATATTGCAGGACTTTATTCTCCATCTTTGAAAGGTTTTGTTCGAGTCGCTTCTTGTACTCCTCCCATAGCTCCTGCTCGATCACCATCTGTTCCGGTCCGCGCTCCTGATCCACAAGAAGTTCCGCGGCAACCACACCCTGATTATCCTGGTCCGAAAGCGAAATATAAGAATTCAATGGCTGGTGCTTTTTACGGTTCGATGCCTCCAGCGCCGAATAAAGCTGACGATTGATGCAAAGTTCCGCAAAATGATAAAAGCTTGCGTCCTTATCCGGCCGGTAATCCCGGATTGCCTTAAACAATCCAATCATGCCCTCCTGTATCAGATCTTCGGTCTCCCCTCCGATCAGATACATCGCATTGGTCTTCTTGCGCACCAACGGTTTATATTTTTCAAGGATATAATCCGTAATATCATTCTCGCCCTGACGAAGCTTCTCGATCAGTTCTTCGTCGGAAAATGCTTCATATGGCATCTTTCTCTCCCAGGTATTAGCCTTTATTAATGCGCTGGCGCACAATCTCATATGCCAGTACACCGGTTGCAACCGATGCATTCAGCGAATCAATATCGCCCTTCATCGGAATCGATGCGACCATGTCGCAGTTCTTCTTGACAAGCGGACTGACGCCATCTCCCTCGTTTCCGATCACAAGCCCGATCGGTCCCGTCAGATCAAGGTCATACATTCGTGTGCCGTCCATGTCCGCACAGACAAACCACATTCCCTTGTCCTTGAGTTCCTTCATCGTATTTGAAAGGTTTGTCACTTTGGCAACCGGAGTGTAGTTGATCGCACCTGCGGAAGTTCGTGCAACGGTCGGTGTCAGGCCTACCGCGCGGCGCTTCGGAATAATGACGCCATGTGCTCCCGCCTGATTGGCGGTACGGATGATTGCGCCGAGATTATGCGGATCCTCAATGCCGTCTAAAATAATGATAAAAGGCGCTTCTCCCTTGGCCTCAGCCGCAGCAAGAATATCCTCCACTTCTGCATATTCATATGCCGCACTGACCGCGATCACGCCTTGATGCTTACCGGTCTCCGACAGTTGATCAAGACGCTCCTTTGCCACATAGTTGATGATCGTATCATGCTTTCTTGCTTCTCTTGTGATGGATTTTACCGGGCCATCCTGGCATCCGTCCAGCACATATAATTTATCGATCGTTTTACCGGAACGGAATGCCTCAAGTACCGCATTCCTTCCTTCGATCCTGTTCTCTGTGATTTTGCTTTCTTCGTTTTGCATCTATACTCCTATCCGGCGGTTACAGGCTCAGCCCCAGTCCGTCCACCGCTATCCTGATCAGTTCTACCATCCTCTCGAAGCGATCCGTCACATACAGATATCCCATGACAGCCTCAAGACCGGTTGCCTTGCGGTAATCCGACATGGTCGCATTCTTTGCCATCGTCGGGGACTTGGCGTTGCGTCCTCTCTTATAGACCGCCAGTTCCTCCTCCGTCAGCTGCGGCTCGAGATATTCGATCATGACCGCCTGCGTATGTGCCTTCACAATCCGGCTCGTTCTCTGATGCAGCTGATTGGCGCGCGTATTGCCTTTGCCGACAACAACGGAGCGGATCACAAGATCAAAGATTCCGTCTCCGATATATGCAAGTGTCAATGGGGAATACGTCCGTACATCGACATCTGCAACGCCAAATTGTTCTCTGATATATGAATCAATTCCTTTTGCCATTATACAAGCTCCCAGACAACCCCTTCGCGGGTATCCTTGATTGCAACGCCTCGTGCAAGAAGTTCGTCACGGATTGCATCCGCGCGGGCAAAATCTTTCGCTTTCTTTGCCTCGGCACGCTCTGCAATCTTCTCCTGAATAAAATTCTCCAGATCTGAATCCACACTTGTTCCTGCTTCAAGAAGCTTCTCTCCTGCAGTCGTCAGGTTCAGGGAAAGTACTTTATCAAACGCGTTTAATAAGGCGAGCTTTGTCTTACCGTTTATATCGGCTTTGACCACGTCATAGACAACCGTGATTGCCATAGAAGTATTTAAATCGTTGCAGATGGCATCCTCAAATTTCTCGTTATACTCTGCATATACCTTCTCGTCAAGTTCTCCCTCATCCTGAATGGTAGCGATCTTCTTAACGAGCTTCTCGTATGCGCTCTCCACATTATCCAGATTCTCGTAGGAGAATACGAGCGGCTTGCGGTAATGTGACTGCAGGCAGAACATACGGTATGCAATCGGGTCGTAACCCTTCTCCTCGAGAAGTGATACGGTAAGGAAGTCTCCCTTGGACTTACTCATCTTACCGGACTGATCGTTCAGATGATTAACATGGAACCAGTAATTGCACCACTTATGTCCCAGGTAAGACTCGGACTGTGCGATCTCATTCGTGTGGTGCGGGAAAATATTGTCTACTCCTCCACAATGAATATCCATGTATTCACCCAGGTGCTTCATACTGATGCAGGAGCACTCGATATGCCATCCCGGATATCCGATGCCCCAAGGGCTATCCCACTTGAGCGCCTGATCCTCAAACTTTGACTTGGTAAACCAGAGTACAAAGTCGTTCTTATTCTTTTTATTTACATCTTCCTCAACGTCATCACGCACGCCGACCTGGAGCTGCTCCTTCTCCACAGCCGATGAGAATACGAAATAATCATCCAGCTTACTTGTATCAAAATAGATATTGCCGCCTGCCTGATAAGCATATCCCTTCTCAAGCAGTACTTCGATCATATGAATGAATTCCGGAATGCAGTTGGTTGCCGGTTCAACCACATCCGGTCTCTTAATGTTCAGTTTCTTGCAATCCTCGAAAAAAGCGTCCGTATAAAATTTTGCCACTTCCATGACAGTCTTGTGCTCACGCTTGGCGCCTTTTAACATCTTGTCTTCTCCGGTGTCCGCATCCGAAGACAGATGTCCGACATCGGTAATGTTCATGACACGCTTCACATCGTATCCGATATAACGGAGTGACTTCTCAAGCACATCCTCCATAATGTAACTGCGCAGATTGCCGATGTGTGCGAAGTGATACACGGTCGGTCCACAGGTGTACATCGCAATCTTACCTTCCTCATTCGGAATTACGGTCTCAACCTCACGGGTCAGAGTGTTATAAAAGCGAAATTTGTTTTCCATCTCAGTTTCCTCGTTTCTGTCTCTATCAATCTATGATAATTTTACAATATTTCTGTCCAAAAGCCTATATCTAAACACGATTTTTTTGCATACTGTCTCTTATACACATCTGACGCTGCCGACGATCTTACGCGTGTAG
>URQG01000201.1 GCA_900549895.1 uncultured Lachnobacterium sp. | reverse complement strand
TATAAGAGACAGCTCTTATTCTAATTATTTGTAACCTCTGTGATTATACTATTTAATTTCCCAGAGTTCAAGTCCGTCATTGAGTGGTACAAATCTATATAAGTCCCTGCACCAGAATGATCAGAATCAGGATCGGCAGCACAAATTTAAAATACGGATGCAGCCAACGCGCGATCTTTAATCCTTTTCCGGTATTCGCTTCCTTCAGATAATTGTCAAATCCCCAGCCCCACTTTGTCACACAGAAAAGCAGATAAACCAGCGATCCGAGCGGAAGCAGCAGATTGCTGACGATGAAGTCCTCACTGTCGAGCACATCGCGTCCGCCGATCAGGTGCAGATCACTCCAGATATTGTAGCCGAATACGCAAGGAAGACTCGCGATCAGGATGATGATGCAGTTGATCAAAGCGGCCTTTCCTCTGCTCCATCCAAACATATCCATGCAGAAGGACATAATGTTCTCGAACACTGCGATGATCGTTGAAAAGCTTGCGAATGTCATAAACAGGAAGAATAGCGTTCCCCAGACTCTTCCGCCCACCATATGAACAAACACGTTCGGCAGCGTCACAAAAATGAGTGACGGTCCGGCAGTCGCCTCAACGCCGTAGCTGAAACATGCCGGGAAAATGATCAGTCCGGACATGATCGCAACAAACGTATCGAGTGCACAGATTGTGGCGCCTTCGCCGGCAAGCGAATGATCTCTTCCCATATAGCTTCCGAAGATCTCCATCGCTGCCACACCGAGGCTCAAGGTGAAAAAGGCCTGGTTCATGGCCGCCGATATGACATTTCCAAAACCGACGTTCTGCACCGTTGTCCAGTTTGGCACAAGGTAGAATTTGATTCCTTCTGCTGCTCCGGAAAGTGTAAAACTGTGTACTGCGAGCACGATGATCAGCACAAGAAGCGCGGACATCATCACTTTACTGACTTTTTCCAGACCATTCTGCAGACCCCTGCTGCACACAAGAAATCCAGCCAATACGGTCACAACCATCCAGAATGTCATCTGCTTCGGATCGGCAAGAAGATTGTTAAATACCGCTCCGGTCGCCTCGGCATCCATTCCGGCCTTGAATTCACCGGTCAGAAATTTATAAAAGTAAGTAACCATCCAACCGGAAACAGTCGTGTAATACATCATGAGCATCACGCATCCGAAGATGGCTGCCCATCCGTGCAGATGCCACTTGCTGCCCGGTTTCTCCAATGCCTGATACGCCTGTACCGCGCTTTTTTTACTGGCGCGGCCCACCGCAAGTTCCATGGTCAGTACCGGAAGTCCCATGATTACCAGGAAGATCAGGTACAGCAGCACAAACCAGCCGCCGCCGTTCTGTCCCGCAACATACGGAAATCTCCAGACATTTCCGATTCCGATCGCACATCCGGCACTCACAAGTAAAAATCCCAGACGCGATTTAAATGATTCTCGTTTCATATAAAGTGGTATCCCCTTAGTATTTGTTATAAAAATCCGTCGCACGCATTCTGTGCAACAAGCGATTAGCATCCTGCGTTTTATGGTCTACGCATTGCACAGCTCTGTGACAACTTCGTTAATCACCTTGCCGTCTGCCTTGCCTTTCAGTTCCGGCATAATGGTCTTCATGATCTGCCCCTTGTTCTTAGTCGCGATCACATCAGCAAATTTCTCCTGTACGATTGCAACGACTTCCTCCTTAGAAAGAAGCTTCGGTGCATACTCCTGCATGATGTCATGACGCTTCTGATACTCAGCGATCAGTTCCGTACGATCCTTCGGGCAGGAATCGATCTGTTCCTGCACGGTCTTGAGTTCCTTCATGATCGTTGTATTTACCATATCTTCCGGAATATTCTCGCGGCATCCGGCATCGATTGCATTCTTCTTTACTGCCGAAACGAGAGAAGAGATTGCATCTTTGCGCTCTTTGTCGTGTGCCTTCATTGCTGCGATCATATCCTTTTGTAACTGTTCGATTGTCATTTTAGTTTCCTCCTGTTCTGTTATCCCGCAGTACCACATTCGTTGATTTCTTGTGGATGGCACTGCTTATTGCTAATATACATTATATCTATCCCGTCAAATTATTTCTATATTATATTTGCATTTCGCATTCGCCTTTATTGCAGCTTCATCCCAAACTTTGCAAGATCCACCCTGCCGTCCCGCACTTCGATTCCGTCCGCTTCAAGTCTGCGCGCCTGCTCATTGGCTCCGCCGAAAGCGAACGCGCCCGACAGTTCTCCCTTGGAGTTGACTACGCGAAAACACGGAATATGCTCCGGGTCCGGATTCTTGTGCAGCGCATTGCCCACGGCGCGCGCCATCCTGCGGTCGCCCGCCATCTCTGCGATCTGTCCGTATGTTGCCACGCAGCCTCTCGGGATCTTTTTGACCGCCTCATAAATGCGTTTCGTCGGGCTGTCTGTCACAAGCTCGTAGCTGAGTGCGATCATTTTTTTGATCTCCGCATCCGGAATGCTTCCGTCTAAGAGCACAGTGTTCCAGTGTTCCTTATTCTGGTGGTATGCCGGAAGAACCGCTGCATAGGCACCACGCCAGATTTCCCGCCAGTCGGCATCCACTTTCACATTTAAGTTGATATATCCGTTGCGCTCATACGTCCAAAGGAACGCTTTATCGCTGCCTTTCACACGGACAAGCTGCCAGTTTTCATCATGAAAAGGTGCCGCCTGATACGTGTCCGGAAACGATAATCCATATGCAAGTGCTTCGTCTCTTGTTTTCATCTATCTCACCTGTTATTCTGCCATACCGGTTCGTTCTTATCTGACAGTTTTCATCTCGTTCATATAGCAAAAACTTAATTTTTACTGCGCTAGAACGAAATCGTGTGATCATGCGGTGTCCACACGCAGTCTCTTGTAATTTCCCCCAGCGATGAAACACCGCACATCTTCATTGTATCTTCCAGCTCGCCGCCGATCTTGTCGATGTAGCTCTTGACGCCCTCGCGCTCGCCGCCGTACACTGCGGTCACGAACGGTCTTGCAATAATGACGGCATCCGCGCCCAAAGCAATCGCTTTAAAGACATCCGTACCGGAACGGATTCCTCCGTCCACGAAGATCTTCATCGAACCGTCCACTGCATGTGCAATATCTTCCAGCACCTCGGCGGTAGCCGGGCACTGATCCAGCACACGTCCGCCGTGATTCGACACAACGATGGCTGCCGCCCCGGCTTCCTTCGCTTTCAAAGCGCCTTTTGCTGTCATCACGCCTTTTACAATAAAAGGAACGCCTGCGGCCTGTGCAACCTCGCGCAGCTCTTCCACCGTCTTGCTGCCTGCCGGCGGATCAAGATTCTTCAGAAACGGAAGTCCCGCCGCATCCACATCCATCGCTACCGCGAAAGCACCGGATTCCTGAACCATCGCCATCTTCTTACGGATGGTCTCGATGTTCCACGGTTTAACCGTCGGAATTCCGAGTCCATTCGCATTCTTAATTGCCTTCGTTGCCGCAACCATCACGTTGCCGTCCGTTCCGTCGCCCGTGAATGCGGCGATGCCGAATTCCGCACACGAAGAAACCAGTATATCATTATAGGAAATATCATTTAAGCAGTCACCGTAATGCAGCTGTACCGCACCAACCGGTCCCGCAAAAAACGGATATTTGAAGCTTTTGCCGAACAGATTCAGGCTCGTATCAACCGGGCGGTTCTCCGCGATCGTGTCCATCTGCACACGGATTTCCTTCCATTTATCATAATTGCGCTTTGCAGTGTCACCGACGCCTTTGGAACCCGGTCCCGGCATCTGACTGCCGCATGCGCGCCCGTTACATTCCGGACATGCCTTGCAGTAATTTCCGATGCGTCCTCTCGCCGCTTCGATACACTCTGCATAGTTCATTGTAATACCTTCTTTCTTTAGAAATTGCATTATTAGCCTAGCATCCTAAATTAGGAAAGTCAATATAATACCGGGTTACATCTGTGTCTAATCCCATTAGATATTCTCAACTTCACGAAAGTGTGTCATTCCAAATTCTGTAGATTGCAATCTCTAACTTTGCTTCAAACAAGTGTAATCCGGTATACTACATAAGCTCTGTCTCTTATACACATCTGACGCTGCCGACGATCTTACGCGTGTAGA
>URQG01000200.1 GCA_900549895.1 uncultured Lachnobacterium sp. | reverse complement strand
GCTGCTCCATCACATATTTTCCATCTTTGATCACAACTTTTCCGTAAAAAACACAATATTGATTCAGTTTCAGTGAATTTTTGATATAGGGCATACGATACCAGATGAGTTGTATCTTATGCCCCGTTGAGCCGATCGTAAGAAGAGTCAGCTGCATACGTCTCGTGTTCCTGACAACCGGTGAAGTGCGTACCTGTGCCACAATCGCATGCATCTCCTCCGTCAATGAAGTGATCTCATCGATCGGTTCCATCTTAGGATATTTAATATATGTGCGGGGAAAATGAAGGAGTATATCACCAACGGTGTATACTCCCATTTTTGCAAACAAATCTTTTGTTTTCTCCCCAATCCCTTTTAAATTTGTAATTGAAGATGTCTCATTCATAATTTGTTCCTACTGCCTGAATATGATTTATTCAACAGAAATCACATAGTAATAGATCGGCTGTCCGCCGGCATTGATCTCAACTTCAACATCCGGATACTTCTCCTCAATGACAGCTCCGATCTCCTCAGCAGCCGCCTCCGTTGCATCGGTTCCGTAGTAAATACTTACGATTGCGGAATCCTCGTCGACCATTGCATCCACCATTTCAAGCGTTGTAGCCTTAAGATCCTGACCAACGGAAAGGATGGATGAATCACCGATTCCCATATAGTCATTCTGTTTAATCGTCTTACCATCAATCTCGGTATCACGAACCGCGTAAGTTACCTGACCGGTCTTGACATTACCGATTTCAGAGAGCATGGTCTCTTTGTTCTCTTCCGCTGAATAATCCGGGATATAATTTACCATCGCAACGATTCCCTGCGGGATTGTCTTTGTCGGAAGAACAATAATATCTTTATCTTCTACAAGCGTTGCAGCCTGATTTGCTGCCATAATAATATTCTTATTATTCGGAAGAATGAAAATATGATCTGCATTCACATGATCGATCGCGGAAAGCATATCTTCCGTACTAGGGTTCATGGTCTGACCACCCTCGATAATGTAATCTACTCCAAGGCCCCTGAAGATTTCATTCATGCCTTCGCCGATCGATACAGAGATAAATCCCATCTCTTTTCTCAGTTCATCTGCCTTCGGCTTCTCTTCCTCAGCCTTCTGCTGGGCGGCAAGCTTCTGAGCATCCTTGATCAGCTTCTCCTGATGTTCCTCACGCATATTGTCAATCTTGATCTTGCTCAAAGAACCATGTGTTAATGCCTTCTGGATGGCAAGACCAGGATCGTTGGTATGTACGTGAGTCTTAACGATCTCATCGTCCGCTACCACTACGATCGAGTCACCAATGGACTCTAAGAATGCCTTATATTCATGCTCCTCCGCTTCGGTAAGCGGTTTGTTGAGCACAATAATAAACTCGGTACAATAACCGAACTTGATCTCTTTTTCCGTCTCCTCAGAAATCTTGACAACACCGGATTCCTTAGAAGCATCCTCAATTTCATAGTTGATTTCCTTGCCAAGAAGACTGTCATAAGCGCCTTTTAAAACCTGCATCAGTCCCTGTCCGCCGGAATCAACAACACCTGCCTGTTTTAATACCGGAAGCATCTCCGGAGTCTGGCTTAATACATAATCCGCATGTTTGATCACTTCGTCACAGAAAACACATAAATCTTCCGTCTCTTCTGCCATCTCCAATGCCTTATCCGCCGCCCCCTTGGCAACCGTAAGAATCGTTCCTTCTTTCGGCTTCATAACAGCTTTATATGCAGTCTCCACAGCCTTCTGAAATGCATCGGACAATACAGAAACTGTCACTTCATCATAGGAAGCAATCACTTTACAAAAGCCACGGAACAACTGCGAAAGGATAACGCCTGAGTTTCCGCGTGCCCCGCGAAGAGAACCGGATGAGATTGCCTTGGAAAGCTGTTCCATCGTAGGATTCTCTAAAGCAGATACCTCTCTTGCCGCAGACATGATCGTCATAGACATATTTGTACCGGTATCTCCGTCAGGAACCGGAAATACATTCAGTTCATTAATCCACTCTTTTTTTGCGTCCAGATTCTTCGCACCGGCGAGAAACATCTTAGACAGTACCTCTGTATTAATACTTGTGATTTCCAATTTCTTAATCCTCCCTAGTCAATGACACGTACGCCTTCGACGTAGATGTTAATTTTGTTGATCTTCATGCCGGTAAATGACTCTACCTTATACTTGACAGTCTCAATGAGGTTGTCAGAAACCGTAGCAATACTTACACCGTATGCAATAATCACATGAAAATCGATCGTAATCTGATTATCCTCTTCTACTACAACACTGATTCCGTGTGTCAGATAATCTTTTTTCAACAGCTTAACAAGGCCATCCTTCATATTAACGGCGGCCATACCGACGATTCCGAAACATTCTACTGCAACTGAGCCTGCATAAGTAGCGATGACATCTTCATCGATTAAAATCTTTCCATATTGGGTATCCATCTGTCCCTTCATACTCAGACCTCCAATTTTTATCTGTTAATAAGCGAGTTGACATACTTACACTCATTTTATAACTATTCGTATTATAACCATTTTTCTTAAACTTGTAAATATATTTCATTTTTTTATAATTTTTCCTTGCATTTAAAAAATGAATCTGATAGAATACATTTGTTGTGAGTTTGTATATAAGGCAAACTTAGTGAAATGCAAGGAGGTGCAATATCATGGCAAAGTGTGCAATTTGTGAAAAAGGTGTACATTATGGAAATAATGTCAGCCATTCTCATAGAAGATCCAATCGTGTATGGAAATCAAACATCAAACGTGTGAGCTGTAAAGTAAACGGAGTACCACAGAAATTATATGTTTGTGCTTCCTGCCTTAGATCTGGTAAAGTTGAGAGAGCTTAGTAATCTATTAAGAACCATCACTTTTGTGATGGTTCTTTTTTTATGCGAAGCAACGTGTCCCCTTCTATCTGCAGGAATACAACAGATACGATAACAACAATGCTCCTGCAATCAGCAGGATTCCAATCATCCCCCCTCCCACGATATACATAAGCAACATTCCCATTGCAAACCAGAATAATGTATATCCCCAGATTCTACGCATTTTTCCACCAAAAAAGCATATATTACTTCTAATATATGCTTTCTGATTTAAAACTATCCTATTATAATAATCCAGAAAATTACTCTTCCTTTTGGGAATCGTCCTCATTCTTTTCCGGATCGACATCCTCAAATGTCAGATCCTCCTCTTTATTTTTTCCGGAAGTAAATTTATTGACAAAATCCGGAACCATGTCAAGGATCTTCGTCATACTGTCCTGATTCTTGATATTGACGAGCTTGGTTACACCGTTTTGGATTACAAGAACTGCACTCGGGTTGATCTTACCCCCCATACCGCCGGCGCCGTTATTCTTCTTCTCCTGTGAGAAAGCACCTGCAGCAACACCGAAAGATACATCAACAAGTGGAAGAATGATCGTGTCTCCAATATGCACGGCATCACCGACAACCGTCTTCGTTGTGATGAAACTGTCCATTCCTTTAAATAATGATTCTACTGTATTGTTAAAGCTGTTGTCTGCCATCTTTTCGTCCTCCTATCCCATGTCTATGCCTTCATAGTCTTAAAATGATTATATAATTTTCGGCAGTCCTTATCAAGAACTAAACCTAAAATCAGTTTCAAAAGTGAAAATCCGAGTATCCGTCCTTTTACATCAAACTCTGCCTCCGCATATGCATTGTCTGCCGTAAAATCCGGATGGACATTCCACCTGTTCTGATATCCGATCGGAAACATTGTAAGAATTCCAAGAAGTTGCGCCGTCGTGTCCGGTGAACCGGTCGAATACTCCAGATTTAATTTTAATCGATACGGCATCAGTATTTTCAGAAGCTGCCAAACCGAGGTCTTCAGCTTTGTAAAAGCACTCTTATGACTTTCGTTGGTAAGAAGACACTTAACTTTACGAATGGTCTTCTTGACATTACCAAAAGCACTCTTAATCGTATGAAAAAAATCCCTTATCCTTGCAATGACACGTTTGAATTTCTCAGGAATCTTCACTATTTTCTGCCAGAATGCCTTTATTTTTTGTGCCAGACACTTCCTGTCTCTTATACACATCTCCGAGCCCACGAGACGCGTAGTAATCTCGT
>URQG01000199.1 GCA_900549895.1 uncultured Lachnobacterium sp. | reverse complement strand
AAAAAAATCGAGAAAGAACCGAACTCTCCACAATATATCCAAACACACATTGGCGTGGGGTATCGGATGCTGAAAGTTGATTGAACTTCACAACACCATAGTTAAAGTTGGAATATAAGCGTGACTGTTTCAAATTGGGAAAACGGGAAAAGTTATCCTGAATTGCAAATTCTTGTAAGTATAAGCGATCATCTCTGGCCATATGATTTTGATCTTCCTCTTGACCAGATTTACACTTTTCTCTTTCAGGTCATGGTCGTTTCAGTTATTCCATGACTCAATAGCCAAATTTTCTCTCAGGGTCAGTTCAATCAAACAGCTGGGATAAAAAATGCGGAAATCTGCTAAAATAGAAAAATAAAAAATGCGGAAAGAATAAAAGTTATGAATCAGCATGAGGCATTGACTCTATTGAGGTGTCAATGCCTTTTTTAATGGATGCGTTGCAATAACAATGGAAATTCTTCAGCAGATCGTGTATAGTAAGTGAACAACAGAAGAAACTATGGATTAGAATATGTAAAAAGCGAGGAATACAGGATGGGGAGAGTAGATAAACTAACAAAGGAACGAATTAAGGAATATTTGAAGCGTCTTGGCACGGATGAGGAGCTGGCGAGTGTCCGGGCAGATTTTGTGAAAGAATTTGAAGCGGTGGATGCTGCAGAAATCATGAGTGCGGAGCAGGAACTCTTGAGAGAGGGCACACCGCTTAGCGAAGTGCAGAGATTGTGTGATGTACATGCAGCGCTTTTTCAGGGAAAGACAAAGGAGGAGCAGATAGCGAACGCGGAAAAAGCGGTTGCGGCCAAAGTGAAGGAGTATAAGTTGTCCGAGACGGCGAAGCTGATCGCGATTCCGGGGCATCCGCTCCAAACGTTCACGAGGGAAAATGAGGCATTGGAGGAGGTGATCAAGCGATGCAGGGAAGAGTTAGAGAGCGGGCATGTGCCATATGATCTGATCGAGGAAGTGAGGCAGCTTGCGACTCATTATGCCAAGAAGGGGGATCTACTTTATCCGCATCTGAAAGTGAAATACGAGATCAGTGGACCATCTGATGTGATGTGGACGGTGGATGACGAGATTCGAGATGAATTCGCTGCGTTGGCGAAGAAATCCAACAAACAGGATGAAGCGTGGCAAAAGCGTTTGGATGCGGTGCTTACGCGAGCGGAGGAGATGATCTATAAGGAGGCAAATATCCTCTTTCCGAACTGTGCGCTCAATTTTACGGAAGAAGAATGGTTCGGTATCTATCGGGATTCGAAAGATTATGCGGATTGCTTTGGTGTAGCCAATGGTGTCTGGGAGGCGGCAGAAGCAGCAAAGCTTGTGCCGAAAGCTGCAGGAGCAGGCGGGGAGATCTTTCTGGCAGGCGGTCATATGACGGTCGAACAACTGGAAGCGATGCTGAATACCATTCCGCTTGAGATCACATTTGTTGATACGGACAATATCAACCGTTATTTTAATGAGGGATCGAAAGTGTTTAAGCGACCGGGTATGGCGCTTGATCGTGATGTGTTTTCCTGCCATCCGCCGAAGATTGAGCAGCAGGTGCGCCGGATCATCGGTGAATTTCGAGAGGGAACGCTTGATAAAGTTCCAATCTGGATGGACAAGAACGGAAGAACAATGCTCGTGACCTATATGGCGGTTCGGGATCGGGAGGGCATGTATCTTGGAACGATGGAACTGGTGCAGGACATGGAATTTGCCAAGGATTACTTTCAAAAATAATTGAAATATTGACACCCTATATAGTAGGGTGTAATATTTTTGTATACGAAGGAGAAAGGTATTGAGTGAATGACTAGAACGTTTATAGAAGTACCGCTATTTTCAAAGAGATGGGGAGAGATTGGGCTGGGAGAAGCCGAATTGCGTGCTTTGCAAATAATGTTATTGAAAGATCCTGAATCAGGACCTGTGATGGAAGGTACCGGAGGAATACGGAAAGTCCGATTTCCGTTAAAACACAGAGGTAAAAGTGGAAGTGTCCGAGTCTGTTATACGGATTTTGCAGAATATGAGGTTATATATCTTATTACTGCATTTGAAAAAAAGGAACAAGAAAACCTTTCAAATGATGAGAAAAACGTATTAAAGAAATTAGTTAAAGCGTTGAAGGAAGAAGCGGAAAAGAATAGGAGATGATTTCTATGAGTTCATTATTTGATGATTTAAAAGAAGGACTTGAACAAGCAATTTCATATGAAAAGGGTGTTGGAAAAGCGAAAACGAAAACATATATGATTTTGCCGGTCAACGAATATGATAACAAGCAGATAAGAGAAGTGCGTATGAAAGCAGGAATGACCCAAAGTGTTTTTGCATCATACATGGGAGTTTCAAAGAAGACAGTAGAAGCGTGGGAATGTGGAAGAACGCATCCGACAGGACCTGCGCTTAGATTGCTGGATATACTTTCGGCGGGGGAAGATGTGGAGTATATTGTAGCAAAATAGGATAAAGCAATGAAACAGATTGATTTTGACAATGGGAAAATTACAAGTAACATTTTAAATGCGGCGGTTCCGATGCTGGTGGCGCAGATTTTAAGTCTGCTCTACAACATTGTGGACCGCATCTATATTGCCCGAATCCCGGAGGTCGGTACGGTGGCGCTCGGTGCGGTGGGCTTGTGTTTCCCACTGATCATTATGATTACAGCGTTCAGTAATCTGTTCGGAAGCGGCGGTGCACCGATTTTCTCTATTTATAGAGGCATGAATGAGAACGGGCGGGCGCAGATCGTGGTGAACACATCGTTTACAATGGTTTGTGCATGTGGAATTGCGCTTATGACGATCGGATTGGTGTTTGCCAGACCGCTTCTCGTTTTGTTCGGTGCATCGGAATCTGCACTTGTCTATGCATATCCGTATATGATGATCTATCTGATCGGCACGATTCCTTCGATGCTTACGATTGGCATGAACCCGTTTATCAATGCGCAGGGGTATGCAACGACCGGCATGATTTCGGTAATAATCGGTGCGGCGGCAAATCTGATTCTTGATCCGCTATTCATCTTTGCATTTCACCTTGGAATCGAGGGAGCAGCCATCGCTACGGTAATTTCGCAGATAATGTCCGCGTGCTTTGTCATTATTTTCCTGCGGAGAAAGGCGGAGTATAAGATTCGCCTTCTGCACCGGGAGGAACTTGGCGAATGCACCGAGTATGCGAAAAATATAGTGAGTCTTGGTACATCGGGATTTGTCATGCAGCTGACAAACAGTCTGGTTTCCATCTGCTGCAACAATGTACTTTCCGTTACGGGAGGCGATGTGTACATATCGGTCATGACGATCGTTTCGAGTGTGCGTCAGATGGTCGAGACACCAATCTATGCGATCGTAGAGGGATCATCCCCGATCATCAGTTATAATTATGGGGCGAAGCGTCCGAAGCGTGTTGCCAAGGCAATCGCGACGATGGCATTGATGGCTTTGGTTTACACACTTTCCATGTGGCTTGTGATCATTAAGGCACCGGAGTTTTTGATTGGAATTTTCAGTTCGAACAAGGAACTTCTTGTAGATGCAGTTCCGGCATTGAAACTGTATTTTGCGGCATTTGTTTTCATGCTTTTGCAGTACACCGGACAGACCGTATTCAAGTCTTTGAATAAGAAGAAGCAGGCAATCTTTTTCTCGCTTCTGCGTAAAGTATTTATCGTTGTGCCGCTGACATATCTGCTTCCGTATGCGTTTCATTTTGGAACGGATGGCGTGTTTATGGCAGAACCGGTGTCAAATGTGATCGGCGGAAGCATCTGCTTTATCACGATGCTTTGTACCGTAGTGCCGGAACTTCGGAAGATGGGCGCAACAAAGGATTAATCGCCTATTTATTTGCACGCACAAAATCCATGAAACTGGCGGCAATGTCCGACAAATCGACATCTTTTCGCGCAGCGAGCCAGATGTTGGCATAACATTTTGGCTCGAGCGTCAGCACCTTCACATGAACATTTCCTTTGAAATTCTCCGCAAGTCCCCCGAGACAGGTCGTAACGGTATTGAGATCATTGATGATCGAATCCTCCCAGTTTCCCTCGCTGACCGAAAGCTTTGGCTTAATATTCGTTTCCTGTCTCTTATACACATCTGAGCTGCCGAC
>URQG01000198.1 GCA_900549895.1 uncultured Lachnobacterium sp. | reverse complement strand
GAGATTACTACGCGTCTCGTGGGCTCGGAGATGTGTATAAGAGACAGATCCAGAAACTATTTATATTACTGGCAATACTGTAATTGATGCAATGCACCATACTGTTACAGAAGAATACACGCATCCGGAATTGGAGTGGGTTGGAGCGGACAAGTTAATTTTTATTACCGCCCATAGAAGAGAAAATTTAGGCCAACCAATGCATAATATGTTTAGAGCGATTAGACGTGTACTTGATGAACATTCAGATTGTAAGGCGGTTTATCCAATTCATATGAATCCGGACGTACGTAAAGCTGCAGAGGACGAACTTGGAAATTGTGACAGAATACATATTATTGAGCCGTTGGACGTGTTTGACTGCCATAATTTTGAAGCTCGATGCTTTTTATGTCTGACAGATTCCGGAGGAATGCAGGAAGAGGTCCCATCATATGGGAAACCAGTGTTAGTAATGAGGAATACAACAGAAAGACCTGAGGGAGTGGCGGCAGGAACGCTAAAGTTGGTAGGAACTGATGAAGAAAACATTTATGCTAATTTTAAGTTGTTATTAGAAAATGAAGTGGCATATCGGAGGATGGCACGGGCATGTAATCCATATGGTGATGGAAATGCGTGTAAGAGAATTGCTGATATACTTGAAGGAAAGGAATACACACCATGGATCGCCGATTAGATTATCTATAGAGAGAAATGATATGTTTAAAATATTTGAATTTGACAAGGGAGCAACTCAAACGGACATTTGCGGAACTTGTGCATACACAGGATTGTGGACAGGTTTCGATCAATATCAGTAAGCCGGGGATCACCAAGGGGCAGCATTGGTATAATAGTAAGTGGGAACTTTTTATTGTTGTGGCAGGGCATGGGTTGATTCAGAAACGGAATATTAATACCGGCGAAATGGTGGAATTTGAAGTAAGTGGGGATACGATCGAGGCTGTCTATATGATTCCGGGATGGACACATAACATTATTAATCTGAGCGAGACGGAGAATCTGGTTACGGTAATGACTTGTAATGAGGTGTTTGATAAGAGGAGACTGGATACGTTTGGGGAAGTGGTTTGATTAGAAAGAAAAGATAGCGGTTGACTATTTGTATGACAGGGTATGCAATGATTATAAATACTATTTGGCAGAGCAATGTGTATATGGTGAAGCACAGAATACTTCATGTGATGAAGATCAGGAGATTGTTGTGGATTCAAAAAAGAATGCAACTGGTATAGGTGTAGTACTTCTTGTTATAGGAGTTGTTATTTTTCCAATGATCGTGTGGAGCATTGGAAAACATTTGGAGAATACGGCGTTTGCGAGTACCATAATTACATATGCAGGAAGTATCATCGGTGGCGGTATCACATTGGCAGGAGTGTATATTACGATTGCTGCCAATAACAGACAAAGAAGAGAGGATTTGTCCCTTCAATATATGCCTGTTTTAACAGAGCGTATTGTTCCATGTGTAGAGAGAACAACTTTGTGTAGTGAAATCACATATTTGTTTGGACAGCCGTTCTTTGATGATAGTGATATGGTATTTGGCGGTCAACAGATCGAATTGGAGAACGTTGGTCGAGGCGAGATTGTTAACTGTAATATTGCTATGAGTGAAGTTCGCTTGTTTACGGCATCGGAAGACGAATTGTATTCGATAAAAAACGACGCTTATATACTAGGAGATGGCTTTTTTCAATTTATTCCGATAAATGGGAAAATTGTATTATATGTGGCTTATCCCAAGGCAAAGGAATGGGTATACGAAAGAGAAGCGAGTCTTTCCATTGAGACTACAATTGAAATTGTGATAAAAGGAATTATTGGAGAGCGCGAGTATCGGTATCGATTGCATTATTTCCTGGACCTGAATTATGAAGAAGATGAGGTATGTAGAAGCGAGATCCGGACGGTTACGTTAAATCTGGTGAAAGATTGATAGTACTGGCCGAGATGATGGGGGATACATATGAAAACGAAGTATAGGATAAAAGAGGCAATGCAATTTTTGACTTTTGCTTTTTATCCCAGAACAACATTGATTGCCTGTGCGGTTATTTCGGTGATCGTTATTGTTATATTTGGAATTGTGATGGCATTCATACCGCAAGATTCCGGTAGTTATAATATGGTGTATGCTTTGACTACAGGTGCGATTGCTTCCTTTTTTGTTACATTTGTTGTGGAAATGTCTAATAATTACAGGCATAATAAGTTGGCGTGGTATGAGTTGCAGGACTATTATTCGGCAGTTATGGAATATGAGAGTTATAAGCAGGTCATGATGCAACAAACTCAGCATCAGAGGGCGGAGAGGAAAGCATACGATGAATTTGTAGCAGCAGGTGGTGTAGAGGATAAAAAGGCACCGAAGGATGTCATTCAGATAACATGGGAACGATTACCGGATTTGATTTCGATTCTGAGAAGGACATACAATGATAGAAAAGAATTCCTGAGCGAGGCAGAAATCGAGGAATTGCAAATTATTTTTTCGTATTATGAACAGATTCAATTTGCTATACGAGAGCGTGTTATGATGTCTCCGATGTTGTATGATGCGCTTAATCATCCGGATGAAGAATATTTGAAGTCGCTCTATCCAGCGGATATTATAAAAAATATGCCTGATTGGATAAGACATCACCTATCCAGTGAAGAAAGTCAGAAGGCATGTGATCGATATGCAGATGCAATTCTTGCGGATTCGTTTTTGCTTTCAAAGTTTATGGGAAATTACGATATATCACAGAATGGGCTTAATAGTTATCGGGATGAGATAGATCGCATGGACGAAACAGAAGCGGACGAGCCGGAGGATATTGATTATGATGAAGTTGATTTTTCGGAACCGGATGACGAGGAAACATTTCGAGCACAGAATGAAGAATTTGACAGACAGATGGAATTGGAGCAAAGACCGTTTGTGAGCTGGCAGTTAAGTCAGTGCTGTCTGGATATAGCGGAGAGTCTGGATATTCTTGAGAAGAGCATAAGGAAGAAACCGTATTATGGAATGCTGATGAAACATTATAATAATTGTGCAAGAGCGCCGTTGGATGATGCGATATCAATATTATCGTATGAGCGTGAAAAGCGGCGATTAGATAAGAAACTTGAGAAGCAGAAAAAAGAGGGTATTTAGAAATGGATAGGATGAAAACAATTTTAGTTACAGGTGCAGCTGGATTTATTGGCTCTAATCTGTGCTTGAAACTATTTGAAAAAAGTGAAAATGTACATATCATAGGTATTGATAGTATGAATGCATATTATGATGTCAATATCAAGAAATGGAGACTATCGGAAATAGAGCGAGTAGCCGAGTCTGTTCGCCCAAATGGATCCAGGTGGGATTTTGTTGAAGGCAATATAGCCGACAAAGAGTGTATTAACAGGCTTTTTGACACATATAAGCCGGATATTGTGGTTAATTTAGCAGCGCAGGCTGGTGTACGTTATTCCATCATGAATCCGGATGCGTATATTGAGAGCAATCTGATTGGATTTTACAATATCCTTGAAGCATGTCGTCATTCTTATGATAATGGGCAAGCAGGAGTGCAGCATCTGGTTTATGCAAGTTCCTCCAGTGTATATGGATCAAATAAGAAGGTTCCGTATTCGACAGATGATAAGGTGGATAATCCGGTTTCTTTATATGCTGCGACGAAGAAGTCGAATGAATTGATGGCGCATGCGTATAGCAAGCTTTATAATATTCCGTCTACCGGGCTTCGTTTCTTCACGGTGTATGGCCCGGCGGGAAGACCGGATATGGCATACTTCGGATTTACGAATAAGCTTAGAAACAATGAAAAAATTCAGATTTTCAATTACGGAAACTGCAAGCGGGATTTTACATATATCGATGATATTGTAGAAGGAGTCATGCGTGTGATGCAGGCACCACCGGAAAAGAAGATTGGAGAAGACGGATTGCCGATTCCGCCATATGCAGTGTACAATATTGGAAATAACCATCCGGAGAATCTTTTGGAGTTTGTTGATATTTTGCAACAGGAGCTGATTCGTGCGGGAGTTCTTCCGGAAGATTATGATTTTGACAGTCATAAGGCTGTCTCTTATACACATCTGACGCTGCCGACGATCTTACGCGTGTAGAT
>URQG01000197.1 GCA_900549895.1 uncultured Lachnobacterium sp. | reverse complement strand
CAGTAACATTATATACAATTAATTCCATTTTTCAAACTATTTTTTCATTTTAAGTTATTCTTAACATTTGAGACATCATATCGGTCTTTTTTCTCGTCTTTTTGCTCACTCGAGGCTCTGATAAAGAGAGTACCACGGCACTGTGGAAGGAAGCTTTTTGAAATCGGGGCGCTCGTATTCATACACCTTCGTGTCATTGTCGATTCGGATCACCCGATCCGCAAGCGACAGCGCGTCTGCCATATTGACCGCCATGATCACGACCGCAATTCCACGATCCAGCAGCCGTTTCTGCAATTCCCATATCAGGACTCTGTGCGCAAGATCTTCTCCCTTGAACGGCTGAATACAGAAAACGATCCTCGGCTTCTGCAATAAAACCCTCGTGTAGACCAATTCACTCTTCTGCTGCACCGTCAGTTCCGAAATCTTCCGCTCGCAGATGTCTTTCCCCATGTGTTCCTCAAGCATTTTTCTAAGATTCGCACGCACCTTAGCTGAATGCCACACCTCAGGGACTCTGTGATCCATGCAGATGCATAGATTATCAAGCACCGACATATGTGGGAAAATCATGCTTTCCCACGGCTGCTCCATGATAACAGCAATCCTCCGATCCATGATATTGTCGACCCGTTCTCCGTCCATATAGAGTTCGCCCGCATCCGGTATCTGCGAAAGCAAAAAAATCTGAAACAGTTCACGTGATATCTTCTGTTCCAGACATTGAATTGCCAGACACTCCCCTTCTCTGACCGAGAAGTCAAGTTTTCTCAGATACTGTCCGGTCAGATTCCACACTTCGAAAAATGCCTTCCTCGGTTTTCCATTCCTCTGGTTTAACCGGTTCTGTACTTTCATTGTATATTCTTCTGAGCAATGCCGGATCGCGTTCTCGACCATCTCCCGCCCCTGCAGGATCTTTACAACACGCTTGTCCAGCATCAAAGCAATCCGGTCGCAGATGACAGCGAGTTCCTCGTGATGTGGACTGATATAGAGAAAAGAAAAGCCCTTTTTCGCATAATGCCGCATCAGTTCATACAGCCGGTTCATCTCACTGTCACTGATGATCGTGCTGATTTCTTTCATCACGATCAGCCGGTTATCTGCAACCACTGCACGCAGCATTTCCACAACAATCCGCTCAAAAGGTGTCAGTTTTTCTACCATAGTATAAGGATTAATGGAAATTCCAGTCTCTTCCAGAAAAGGCGCCATCTGTTTCAGAAGAAAACGTTCATTCAGTAAATGCTGCCGGAACCCGCTCCGTAACACCATAACATTCGCCAGCACACTCTGTCCGTCTACCAGAGAACTGATATCTCCGATAATCGAGATCCGGTTCTTCATATGCCGCTCACTCACCCAGGAATCCACCAGCGTATCCCTGTAATAAAGATATCCGTGATACAGCGGCGGATACTCATGCAGCACCTTAAGGAGCGCCAAAAGTCCATTTGCCCCAATCGGCAGCAGCCCCATGATCTCGCCCTCAAAAATATTAAGATCAAAGTCCTGTAACAGTGTTTTTTCATTCTCGCAATAGGTTACATGTTCCATTCTTAATATTTCTTTTCTCATTTGAGCACCCCATGGTTTGTCAGTTCCCGCTCATCACTGATTGCCGGAATCGAGATCTCCACATCCGTTCCCACATTCTCCAGTGAATAAATGTGTAAGCCATACTCTTCACCGAAAATCAGATGAATACGGTGATTGACATTGTACAAAGCAATACCGCCTTTTTTCTCTCGTCTCGCATCGGAAATCTGATGGTCATTTCGACCAAGCCGCTGATTCAGTTTTGCGAGCGTCTTCTCATCCATTCCGACCCCATCGTCTGAGACGCAGATCAAAAGCCGGCTCTCCGTCAGAGACAAATGAATGGTCTGCGTTCCTTTGCCGAGTTTTAATTCCGTTCCGTGAATGATGCTGTTCTCCAGGATTGGCTGTAGGCTAAGTTTCGGGATCAGACAGTTACGGATTTCATCCTCATTGTCTTCCTCGAAATCAATCACCAGCCGGATTCTGTCCCCAAAGCGATACTGCTGGATCTTAAAATAAATCTCACAGTTATTCAATTCTTCCCCAACCGTCACAAGATTGTCCACCTTGCTGATCGTGTAGCGAAAGAATGTTGCCAATGCTTCCGTCATATCTGCCACACTGTCCACCCCTGCGATCAACGCCTCGCTGCGGATTCCGTCCAATGTATTATATAAGAAGTGCGGGTTGATCTGATTCTGCAACGCAAGATACTGTGCCTGCCTCTTGTTCAGATTAAACAGGTTGGTCGACATTAAAATCTCACGGATTTTTTCATTTTCCCGCTTTGACTCCGGTGTGAGCATCACATTACCCGCTTCCATCTGGTCGTAAGCATCAAGAATCATATAGCCATCCAGGAATTGTCTTCGCAGGGTCTCTTCCCTGCAGAACGGACGATAGATCCAGGCAAAAAACACAATACTCAGAAACAGTGCCAGAAGTGCCGTCAGAATCAGCGGTGCCGCCGAATCTCCATGCCGGTAAATTCCAGTCATCTCCACCACCATGATCACACTAAGGCCAAGCAGGATCATTCCTGTCAGCACACTGACCCGCGTAGAAATATAGCAGATTTTACCGTGTTCTTTTTTCATAGCGTGCCTCCCTATCCGTAAAGTTTCCGAAATACTGCAGGCTTCACACCCACAACCTTATCAAACATCTGCGTAAAATGCTTCTGATCATTGTAGCCTACTTTTCTGCAGATCTCCGCCACAGAAAGATTCGTATCCCTAAGCATGATCTTCGCCTCTTCCATACGAAGATTCGCCAGATATTTTGCAAATCCAACATCCGTCTCTTTCTTGAACAGTACGCTAAAATACGCAGGGCTCAATCCTACCTGGCTGCTCACCTCATCCAGCGAAATCTGTTCCATATAATGATTTTTCATATATTGTTTTGCCAGACGCACCGGTCTGGTCGAATCTTCCTCATACTGATCAAGCTTCTCTCTGAACAACCGGTTTTCAAACTCTTTCAACGTACCGATCAGTTCTCTTGCACCGGAGCAGGCGTTACAGGATTCCTCAAACTTTTTCATAACATCGGTTTTGTCCTGCAGATTCATCCGTATAATGAACAGCTTTCCGGCTTCTGTGACCGCCTCAAACAATTCGAATCCCTGTGCATCCTTTGTGTCAAAAATCTCGTGTGCCAGATGATCATTTGCAGCCTCAACCGCCTCTGCGCTTAAAGTTTCAAATGCATGATCCAGTTCCCTTGTATACTGCTCAAACAGTTTCTTCTCATAAAGCACCGGATTCCGCTTCTGATAGAGATACATCCTTCCATTGCCCTTCAGCAGGCGGTCCTTCAACACAAATCGCGCGTTCTGCAGCGATGCGCCAAGGCGTGTCGGTTCCGTCTCAAAAGTGCCGAGTGCCAATGTAAATACCGTATCCCCAAACAGATGCTGCTGCATGTTCATCTGATTTAATGCATCCTGTAAGCTTTTTTCCACATCCTGCTGCCGGTCATGTGCGCAGTTTAACACGCCATATATATTGAAATGGTGCTGATAAAAACTCCACTCATAACAATTCTTGCGCAGTCCACATTCAAACACCTTCTCCATCCGTTCCTGATAGGTCGGCATCATATTGTGTGTTTTCTCGTGATCCGTATCGTCCACCCGCAGACAGAATCCTAAGAAAAGGCCTTCTCTGACAGGAAAATGATACTGTTCCTCAAACATTTCTTCCGTGATCGCCGGAGCCTGAATATCAAGAAGCCTCTCGATCATAAGCTGACGGAGTTTTCTCGCATCTTCCTTCTGATGTCTCTTCGTATCCTCGTGTGCAGCTTCTTCCTGCCGCATTTCTTCTATTTTGACTTTGATCTTCTGCAATGTCTCGCAGAGTTCCTCCTTGTTGATCGGCTTCAGCAGATAATCATACACGCCGTATTTCAACGCCGTCTGTGCATAAGAGAAATTTGCATAACCGCTGATGATCACAATCTGCAGATCCGGGCAGATCTCGTGTGCACGCCAGATCAGATCAAGACCATCGCATCCCGGCATCCGGATATCCGTGATCAGGATGTCAGGGTGTTCCCTTTTTAATAATGCCAGCGCCTCGATTCCGTTTGATGCAAA
>URQG01000196.1 GCA_900549895.1 uncultured Lachnobacterium sp. | reverse complement strand
GCGTAAGATCGTCGGCAGCGTCAGATGTGTATAAGAGACAGATACAAAGCTTGGTGCACGTATTCCAAAGGGTGTACTTCTTGTCGGACCTCCGGGAACCGGTAAGACATTACTTGCCAAAGCGGTTGCCGGTGAAGCCGGTGTGCCCTTCTTCAGCATTTCCGGTTCGGACTTTGTAGAGATGTTTGTCGGTGTCGGTGCTTCCCGAGTACGTGATCTCTTTGAGGATGCCAAGAAGAATGCACCTTGTATCGTATTTATCGATGAGATCGATGCGGTTGCAAGAAGACGAGGAACCGGTATGGGCGGAGGACACGATGAACGTGAACAGACATTAAACCAGATGCTGGTTGAAATGGATGGATTCGGTGTCAACGAGGGAATCATCGTTATGGCAGCGACAAACCGTGTTGACATTCTTGATCCGGCAATTATGCGTCCGGGACGTTTTGACCGTAAGATCGTTGTAGGCAGACCGGATGTTAAGGGGCGAGAGGAAATTCTGGCTGTGCATGCAAAAAATAAACCGCTCGGCGAAGATGTTGATTTAAAGCAGATCGCACAGACTACTGCAGGATTTACCGGTGCGGATCTTGAAAACCTGTTGAACGAGGCGGCAATTCTTGCAGCCAAAGAAAACCGTGGATTTGTCATGCAGGCAGATATTCAGAAAGCCTTTATCAAAGTGGGAATCGGCGCGGAGAAACGCAGTCGTATCATTTCCGAGAAAGAGAAAAAGATTACGGCATTCCATGAGGCGGGACACGCAATTCTGTTCCATGTGCTCCCGGATGTCGGACCGGTGCATACCGTATCGATCATTCCGACCGGAACCGGTGCGGCCGGCTATACGATGCCGCTTCCTGAGAAGGATGAGATGTTTAATTCCAAAGGACGTATGCTGCAGGAGATCATTGTGGATCTCGGAGGACGCGTTGCAGAGGAACTTGTTTTTGATGATATTACTACCGGTGCATCTCAGGATATCAAGCAGGCAACGCAGATGGCGCGCGACATGGTCACCCGCTACGGTATGTCCGAGAATATCGGTCTTATCTGTTATAAGGATGATGATGACGAAGTATTCATCGGAAGAGATCTCGCTCATGCACATAATTACAGCGAGGGTGTTGCATCTGCGATTGATGCGGAAGTTAAAAATATTATCGATCATGCATACGAAGAAGCAAAACGCATTATCGGAGAGAATCGTAAGGTCCTTGACCGTTGTGCGAATCTTCTTTTGGAGAAAGAAAAGATTACAAGAGAAGAGTTTGAAGCTCTGTTTTAGAAAGTTCAGGCTGTGGTTTTCCACAGCCTTTTCTAATTTTATATACATGTTGCACAAAAACAAACATAAACTTTTGTGAAGTTTGTGCACACTTCCGCGGGCATCCATGCTATTATAATAACCGTAAAAACCCCCCAATACATTATATAGTTTTTGCTATACCCCATAGTAAAAATACCTTCTCCTAAAAAGGCAGCGTTCGTGGCTGTCTTTTTTATTTTATGCGCAGCAACGAGCCCAAATCCGTTGTTGCCGAGAAAAGTTCTTGCCAATTACTATGCATTATGCTATAATACCTATTTGTCAAGGCAATATAACTTGATATGAAATGGGCAGATTCCCGAGTGGCCAAAGGGGACAGACTGTAAATCTGCTGCAAATTGCTTCGGTGGTTCGAATCCACCTCTGCCCATTAAAGGAAACCGTTTGGTTTCCTTTTTTGTTTATTGATTGATATTGATTCTGCAGAAAAGCATAGGTAAAAAAAGATGGGATAAAATATCATTTTTTTGTGCGGGATTGATTAAAATTGTTAAAATTTCATTGTCGAAATTGATCTCATATAGTATACTTAATGTACTTATAGAAAATACAAGGATGTAAATGGGGGCGTATCTATAACGTGAGTGAAGAAAAAGAAAAAACATTGGAAGATGTAAAAAACGAAAAGAAAAAAGAGAAGACCAGGAAGGTAAAAACTCCGAAGGTCAAACGTGCGAAAAAAGTAAAAGAACCAAAGCCGAAAAAGGAGCGTGCACCAAAGAAGGAACGTGTTTCCAAAAAGAAGCAGCAGGACAAGAAGGTGCCGAAGGAAAAGCGGACCAAAGAAAAATCGGAGATTCCGTTTTACAGAGGTATTGCAGTAAAACTGATCATCTGCTTCCTCGTCCCGGTAGTCGGTGTCTTTGTACTTGGTATGGTATCGTATCAGAAATCCTCGTCCGCTATTGTTAATTCCTACAAAGAATCGGTTCAGCAGACGACAGATATGATGGAACAGTATATCAGTCTTGTGGCTACGAGCGAGAAGGATGAGTTCAAGTCCTACCTGACGGAGCAGGATCTGAAGAAGTATTTTTCCGGTTTGATGGATCACACAGAAGAAAATTCAACGAGACGAGATTATCAGTCACGTCTCCGTAGCAAGTTGTCCATCGATGATAAGCTGCACAGTGTTTATTTTCTGGCAGATTCCGAGAGAAGTATCGATTCCAGTACCAGTACTTTGGAAACGAATCTGTACACAGATTACAAAAATACAACACAGGGATCAGAAGCAGCTGCAACTTCAACCGGCTGGCTTGTATATGGACCGGATGAAGAGTCGGATGATGTGATCGGAATGAAAACTCATAATTACAGTTTACGAATTGTAAAGAAAGTAAACAGTCAGGAAGCGGTCATGATCATCAACCTGAGTGGCGAGTATGTTCGTTCCGCAATGAAGGCATTGGATCCTGGAGAGGGCGGTTATGTAGCCCTTGTATGCAAGGATGGACATGAGTTTTATTCGGACAACAAGATCAGTCTTGATGAGCCTTTGATCTATGGAACGGATTTCTATCAGAGAGCAATGGACGGTGATAAAGACAACGGTAATGAGATGGTTACTGTAAACGGACAGAGTTATATGTTCGTGTATAGTAAGCTTTCATTGGGCAATGTACTGATTACGGCGTTGATTCCTTCTGCAAGAGTATTGGAGCAGTCTTCTCAGATTAAGGGCTTGACGACAATCTTAACAATTATTTGTGCAATCCTTGCTTTGGCATTGGGATTCCTTATTTCCAGACGGATGTCGGGAACCATTCAGTATATTCTGCGCCAGTTACGTAAAGTATCCAATGGTGATCTTACCATACACTTACAGGCAAAGACAAAGGATGAATTCAAGCTGCTGTGTGATGGTATTAATGACATGGTGGATCATGTGAAGTCACTGATTCGGGATGTCAATGTTGTCAGTGAGGAAGTGGGTGCGGCTGCGGTACATGTGGCGCAGACATCGGGAACCTTTATGGCGACATCTCAGGATATTCAGAATGCAGTGCTTGAGATCGAAAGCGGTGTTAATAAGCTGGATAGCGGTTCTGACAATTGTTTGAACCAGATGGATTCTTTATCAGGTAAGATTAACAATGTAAGTTCGAATGCGGATGAGATCGGTAAGCTGACCAATGCGGCCGGTGAGACGATCAATGCCGGTATTACATCGGTACAGAGTCTGACGGAAAGCTCTGAATCGACGGCCGAGATTACAAGAAATGTTATTCTCTCTATCGAGGAACTGCAGGAAAAATCAAAGGCGATCAGCCATATTGTATCGGCCATCAATGATATCGCGGAACAGACAAATCTGTTATCCCTGAATGCCTCAATCGAGGCAGCACGTGCCGGAGACGCCGGAAGAGGATTCTCTGTTGTAGCGGAAGAAATTCGTAAATTGGCAGATCAGTGTCTGTCATCGGCAGGACAGATTTCGTCCATCGTCAAGGAAATCCTTTCCAAGACGGGTGAAGTTGTAACGATTGCAAGACAGGCAGAGGCAGTGGTAAGTTCACAGACCGGAGCAGTGGAAGATACGACAGCATCCTTCCGACAGATTGATGAACTTGTAGCACAGCTCATTCAGGCTTTGCAGACGATTACGAATAATGTTCAGGAGATGAACGGAGCAAGAAACGAGACCCTGAGTGCGATCGAGAGTATTTCCGATGCATCAACACAGACGGCAGCATGTTCGTCATCTGTTCACAATGCGGCAGGAACGCAGCTTGATGCAGTCAAGAATCTTGACGAAGCATCACAGAGCCTGACGGCAAAGGCAGAGAGCCTGCTTGATGCGTTATCAACATTCCAGATTTAATAAGGATAAAAATATAAGCCTTGCGC
>URQG01000195.1 GCA_900549895.1 uncultured Lachnobacterium sp. | reverse complement strand
GATCGAACCGATCAAAGAGAGACGAAGTCCCACTTTCTGATCCTCGAACTTCGGCCACAGGATTCCCGGCGTATCGAGAAGTTCCACATTCCTGTTCAGACGAATCCACTGTTTTCCTTTCGTCACGCCCGGCTTGTTACCGGTCTTGGCACACGCCTTACCCGCATACGAATTGATAAATGTGGACTTTCCTACATTCGGAATTCCCACAACCATCGCACGCACCGGTCGGTTCTTGATGCCGCGCTTTCGATCGCGCTCGATTTTCTCCTTGCAGGCTTCCATAATCATATCGGTAATCGATTTCATTCCGGCCTTGCTTCTCGCATCAAGACTGACCACATAATATCCTTTATCCTTAAAAAAACGACTCCAAGCCTCAGTCGCATGCGAATCCGCCAGATCCGACTTATTCATCAGAATCAATCTGTATTTATTCTTTCCCAGCTCATCAATATCCGGATTACGGCTGCTGAGAGGGATACGCGCGTCCACCAGTTCCACAACCAGATCTATAAGCTTAATATCTTCCTGCATCTGACGTTTTGCCTTCGTCATATGCCCCGGATACCACTGAAAATTCATATTATTCTTCCATCCTTTACTCTTTCCTAGTAACTGTCCCAGTCCCTGATAACAGGTACCTTCTAATGCAAAAATCCCATGTTCCCGATTGACTTAAAATGGAACCACGCTTTGCCGACAATGTATTCCTTCTTCACATTACCGATATTGGCAAGTCGGCTGTCCTCACTGTTATTACGATTATCGCCGAGTACAAAATACTCATCCGTACCAAGTTTGATCTCCTCCGAAGCGACACCCGGATCATCGATGGATGCCACGGAAGTCTTCTCCTCATACATCTCCCCGTTTACATAGACAGCGCCGTCATGAATCCAGACCGTATCTCCCGGTCCCGCGATCACACGTCGTACATAATAATGCGACTTCTGATTGCCGTTCGGCAAAAAGACGATCACATCTCCCTGCTTCGGACTCGACACATTATATACAAATCGATTCACAAGAATCTGTTCGTCATTGTCAAGCGTATCTTTCATCGCCGTACCCACCACACTCGTTCGCATTCCGAAGAAAGTCACAAGCGTATATGCGATCAACAGTACAACCGCGCATTCGATCACCCACGATAATATTTCTTTAAAAAGCGGCATATTAAATTTCTTACGTCGTCTGCTGAAATTCAGCCCACCTCGTCTTCTCACATTCTTCTCCTTAGCAGTTCAAACTCTATCGTAACTGTTCCCATTCTTCACAGTCACAATCTATCGATACAATGATAGCTTATGCGCCTTCTGATTTCAAGTTTTATCACAGAAAGCCGGCTTTTTCCTATAAAAAGAAGCTGGTACATAATATGTACCAGCCCTTGAAGCAAAATTATAATTATTTTACTAACTCTTTAACCTTGGCAGCCTTACCAATACGATCTCTTAAGTAGTAAAGTTTAGCACGACGAACTTTACCCTTACGAACAACCTCAACCTTCTCTACATTTGGAGAATGTAATGGCCAAGTCTTCTCTACACCAACACCATTAGAAAGTTTTCTTACAGTGAAAGTAGCACGGTTGCTTCCGCCCTGCTTCTTAATAACAGTTCCTTCAAATACCTGGATACGCTCTCTGTTACCCTCTTTGATCTTACCGAATACCTTAACAGTATCTCCTACGGAAAACTGTGGTGCATCGGCCTTTAACTGCTCTGCCTCAATGTTCTTGATAATTTCACTTGCGTTCATTTTGTGACCTCCTAATTATTTTGACGTTCTTAATGCATCTCTTGCAACAGAGGACCATCATTCTTTTATTCACAACATTAGTAATCTATCATAATTCATCTGTGATTGCAAGTATTTTTTGACTTTTCCCATACTTTTTTAATTTGTAACTTCTTTTGTGCATTCCGCCCAGCCCATCCAGACAATCGTTCCCTTGGCGAAGCAGATGCCCATCTTCTCCTGTAAGCTGATGGACGGCTTGTTGCCGAGCACGATCTGTCCGTATGGGATCTCGCTACGCTCGATCGCCAGATTCATACAGTACGTTTCAAGAGCCATCGCAACATGGCGCTTGCGGTACTCCGGAAGCACATAGAGCATTCCGATGCTGCCTTCCTCGTGGTTCGCGATAAAACCGACGATCTTCTCATCGTAGAAAGCACCGTATACGGCACCATGACGAATGCGATCCGTCACATACTCCTCTGTGCCAATCTCACTGTAATGCTCCGTCACAAACGGGATAAATTCCTCAGTCAGTACATGAATCGAAAATCCATTTTCACCGCGTCCGTCCGGTCCGTACAGACCGCGCACCGGAAGCTTCTCTTTTCTCGTATAAGCCCCCTGAATGCACTCCATATCCGTCTTGAGATGAAAATACTTCTCCATGAAAGGAACCATGTCTCTTTGGTGAAGTACGATACATTCGATTCTTTCATCTTCACCAAGTTCCCGTGGCAGTTTCCAATCCGTTGCATTTCTATTCTGCAATACATCTGGTCGATTCGCATTTGTTTCCAAATCCCCCGTCTGCATATTCGACGGTTCACCATCCATCTGAGGTGCATCTGCCATCCGCGTATGAAAATAAATCCCCGAGATCACATCACGGAGAAGCAGTTCGTCCGCATCTCGATACACGATCCTTGCGCGTCCGCGATTGATCAGTTCGATCATATCGATATGAAGCAGCTTCTGACGCATCATCCAGTTCTTGCAATCCTGAAGTTCTGCGTACCTGGCGTACAGATCCGGGCGCCTCTCTTTTGTCCGCTGCACAGACTGCTCCAACCGCCATTCGCCGATCTTCTTCTGATTGCCGGAAAGCAGCACATCCGGCACCTTTTTATCGTGCCACACTTCCGGTCTTGAATACTGCGGATACTCAAGAAGATTTCCATGAAACGATTCCGTCTCCGCCGACTGATTGTTGTTTAACACTTCCGGCACCAGTCTTGCCACTGCATCGACAATGACCATCGAAGCCAGTTCCCCGCCGGTCAGCACATAGTCACCGATCGAGACATAATCCGTCACGATTTCTTCAAGGACACGCTCATCGATGCCCTCATAGTGCCCGCACAGCAGGATCAGATCATCACTCCCGGCAAAATCCTGTGCCATCTGCTGCGTAAAAGGCGTTCCCTGCGGAGTCACATAGATCACGCGTTTTCTCGCGCCGTCCGGCAGCCTGTCCGCCACGCTCCGGTATGCATCGTACACCGGTTGCGCCTGCATGAGCATTCCCGCGCCCCCGCCGTATGGATAATCGTCCACCTTCGCGTGCTTATCGAGCGTGTAATCCCGGATATTCGTTGCTTCAATTGCAATCTTATTCTGTTTGACCGCGCGCCCGGTGATGCTCGTCATCAGTCCCTGCATGACCATCTCCGGAAAAAGCGTCAGTATATGAAACCTCATAATATCCTCCTAGCGCAGTCCGTCAAGCAGGTGCAGCACGATCGTACCTGCCGCGACATCCACGTTAACAACGCAATCCCTGATTGCCGGAACCAGCAGATCCGGTGTGCCTTCCTTACTGATCACATATACATCGTTTGCTCCGGTCTGTAATACATCCGTGATCTCGCCGAGTTCTTCACCCTCATCGGAACTTGCCTTAAGGCCGATCAGATCCGCAATAAAATATTCATTTTCCGCAAGTTCTACCGCATTATCTCTTGTCACGAGCAGCTTCGCCTGACGGAAGCGCTCCACATCATTTATATTGTCATATCCTTTAAACTTTAAGATTACAAGATTCTTAAAAAACTTTACGCTTGTAATCTCCATATCCAGCTTCTCTTTGCCGGTATCAAGGATCACATTTTTCAATTTCTTAAAACGTGCACTGTCGTCTGTCGTCGGAAACACTTTGACTTCGCCGCGCACTCCGTGCGTCGTTGTCACAACGCCTACCTGTAGCAAATCTTCCATACATACTCTCCTAATTCGCGCTACGCTCCCTTTTCTCATATTCCGCAAATGCAGATTCTTTCATTTTCATATTCGAGCGCCGCACCTTTGCTCGAATGCTAGTTATCCGAAATTACGAATTTGTCGTGATTTCTTTTTCCCTTTTTGATGATTTATGTCCGCCAAAGTTTGGACAATTCCGAAACGGTTGTTCGCCGAGACACAGAATGCGTCCGAGTGATTTTGTGTCTGCCTTAATG
>URQG01000194.1 GCA_900549895.1 uncultured Lachnobacterium sp. | reverse complement strand
TACGAGATTACTACGCGTCTCGTGGGCTCGGAGATGTGTATAAGAGACAGCCACTTCTGTGCCTGTTTCCTGCCCGAATCCATATCCTAAGACTGCTGTAATGCAGATAATTCCAGACAGGACATGAAATGCAGTTGCAGACAGCCATGTGCTGAACATAAGCATCAGTTGTATCAACGTCAGGCATATCCGCACTGGCAATAACAAAATCCTTATAATAATTTTTACAACTACCATGACTGCCTACCCCTTTCACTGTTTTAAATATCTTCGGTAACTATCCAGAACTGAATCTGTAACACCGCTTTTATAGATTTTACGAATATCAACAATCTGTTCATCTTTCAGCAATTTCAACCAATCCAGTAAATCTTTTCTGCTGTTTGCGAAATTGCAACATCTTCCATCTGCATATTCAATCCTGTATCTCATACGCTCCTCCTATACATATACCAATTCACTCAACACAATTTCCTGCACACGATTCCTGATGTTATTACACTGTCGCACCCACTCCATAGGATTCCGTGCCTTTAATTTCTCTGTTACGCCTTCAGCACTTCTCATTTGTGCTTCAATCAGCTCAGACCGTTCCTGTGCCTGTTCGTTAAGATCCGCCAGATAACTGTCCAGTTTTCCAGTCAACAGAAGATAAGAATACATCCCCGATTTATGTTTTTCCAGATATTCTTTCCGAAGCATTCCCCAGTAACCAATCGGTCTGTTTTCCTCCGGCAAGGTTAACATCGGTATGTAATAATCTCCCACCAGCATATAATCTAATCCATTGTTATCATCATGTATTATTTTTCTCTGTTCACTCATGTTCTTCTCCTCTATCAAATCTTCCTCTGCTCTCGCAGATACGCTTCAAATATACTTCTACGAATTAATACTTTCTTTCCAATCTTATAGACTGCCCCGGCTTCATGTGCCATACGGACAACGGGTTTAATTCCCAGCCTGTAATATTCACATGCCATATTGTAGGTCACATAGGCATGGCTCATAAATTCCAGATCTTCATCATCAATCTCATCTGAGAACATCCATACATTACCGCTCATCTGTCATTTTCTCCCTGCCTTTTCCTTTCGCCGGTTCATGAAATCGTTCCAGATAAGTATCAAAAATATCCCTGTTAATCAGTACTGTTCCATCTATTCTGTAAATCGCACCTGCATCACTGGCAAGCTCCAAAAGCTTCTTATGAGAGATGCTGTAAATAATTTCTGCCTGTTGATAGCGCAGATATTGTCGGCGCAATTTTCTAAGCTGCTCTGGTACTTCCTTCATACTTGTAATTGGTTTATAACTTTTACCCATGATGTTTTCCTCCAAAATTAGATTTACTGTTTTACAGAAGCTGACTGCCGGGATATCACTTTCCAGGGACGAAAAAAAGCACCTCTTAGATTAACTCTAAGAAGTGCTCTTACTTCATTGTCAAACCTGTGTCCTTTCACCTGAAATTCGTCATGCTTCATAACGATTCATCATTCTCCCAAATTTTGTTGTCAAATTGTTGTCAAATGCGGTCTGACATCATGATTTTAGACATTTAATATTTAATTTTAGTACAGCTTTGCACCAGCCGGGATATGGTTATCAACCATCAGAAGATGAAGTTTTTCTTCGCCCTCTTCCTCATGGATTGCACTAAGTAACATTCCACAAGAATCAATTCCCATCATAGCTCTTGGTGGCAGGTTTGTGATAGCGATCAGTGTTTTTCCAACCAGTTCTTCTGGCTCATAATAAGCGTGAATACCGCTTAAAATGGTACGATCTGTGCCTGTTCCATCGTCCAGAGTGAACTGTAACAGCTTCTTGGATTTCTTAACTGCTTCACATGCTTTTACCTTTACAGCTCTGAAATCTGACTTGCTGAAAGTATCAAAATCAACCATTTCTTCGAATAATGGCTCTACTTTTACTTTGGAAAAATCAATCTTCTCAACTGGCTTTGTTTCCTGTGCTGCATTGTTTGCTTCGTTCTTCGCAGCCCCCTGTGACTTCATTGTCGGGAACAGAAGTACATCACGGATTGCCTGACTGTCTGTAAGCAACATTACAAGACGATCAATTCCGTATCCGATACCACCTGTTGGCGGCATACCGATTTCCAATGCATTTAAGAAATCTTCGTCGGTGTGCTCTGCCTCATCGTCACCGGCTGCTGCGTTGGCATCCTGTGCGGCGAAACGCTCACGCTGATCGATCGGATCGTTTAACTCGGAGTATGCATTACACATCTCCCATGTATTACAGAATAACTCGAAACGCTCTACCTTTGTAGGATCGCTTGGTTTCTTCTTTGTCAGTGGAGAAATCTCGATCGGATGATCCATGATGAATGTCGGCTGGATCAGCTCCTTCTCGCAGTATTCCTCGAAGAAGAGGTTGATGATATCACCCTTCTTGTGGCGTTCCTCATAAGCGATATGATGCTCGTCCGCAAGCTTCTTGGCTGCTGCATCGTCCGGAACCTGATCGAAATCGATTCCTGTATATTTCTTGATGGCATCATTCATGGTCAGACGTGCGAATGGCTTTCCAAGGTCGATCTCTACGCCGTTGTAGCTGATCTTGGTGCTTCCGCAAACCTTCTCTGCGAGGTAACGGAACATGGACTCGGTCAACTCCATCATGCCTTCGTAGTCTGTGTATGCCTGGTATAACTCCATAAGTGTGAACTCAGGGTTGTGACGGGTATCCACACCCTCATTACGGAAAACGCGTCCGATCTCGTATACACGCTCAAGTCCGCCAACGATCAGTCTCTTTAAGTAAAGTTCAAGAGAGATACGAAGTTTAACGTCCTCATTCAATGCGTTGTAATGTGTCTCGAACGGTCTTGCTGCCGCACCACCCGCATTTGCAACGAGCATCGGCGTCTCAACTTCCATAAAGTCACGGTCTGCTAAGAAGTTACGGATCTCCTTGATGATCTTGGATCTCTTAATGAATACTTCCTTGCTCTCCTGATTCATGATCAGGTCGATATATCTCTGACGGTAACGCATGTCCGTATCGGTCAGTCCGTGGAACTTCTCCGGAAGGATCTGTAAAGACTTGGAAAGAAGTGTCATCTCTTCTGCGTGGATGGAAATCTCTCCTGTCTTTGTGCGGAATGCATAACCTTTCACACCCCAGATATCACCGATATCGGATTTCTTAAAGGTTGCATATAAGTCTTCGCCGATGGAATCACGGGCAACATAGATCTGGATGCTTCCCTTGAGATCCTGAATGTTGGCGAATGAAGCTTTACCCATAACACGCTTGAACATCATACGTCCGGCGATCGATACTTCGATCGGCGATGCGTCCATGATCGCGCGTCTTGCTTCATATTCCTGCTTTACAACTTCTCTTGCATCCGCCTCTTCTAAGCCCTCTGTGCTTGGTGCGACTCTTCCTGCAAGAAGCTTCTCCTCGTGTGCGGTATAAACTTCCTTCACATCGGAGGTGTGGTGTGTTACGTCATATTTTGTAATCTGAAATGGATCCTGTCCTGCGGCCTGCAGATTCGCTAACTTCTCGCGGCGAACCTGAAGCAGCTGATTGACATCCTGCTGTCCCTGATTTGCGTTATTATTTCCCGCCATCTTCTATTCCTCTCTTAATCTTCTACTGTTGATCTCTGGATCTCGAGTACCTTGTAAGATAACTCTCCAGCTTCTGTCTCTACGGTAATTGTCTCGCCAACCTTCTTGCCGAGCAAAGCGCGGCCTACCGGCGACTCGTTACTGATCTTGCCTTTTAAGCTGTTGGCCTCTGTCGAACCAACGATCTTGTACTCTAATTCCTCATCGAATTCGCAATCAAGGATCTTGACTTTGCATCCGATGCTGATCTTCTCTAAATCAACTTCTTCCTCAACAACGACTTCTGCATTCTTAAGGATCTTCTCGATTTCCTCGATACGAGCCTCGATATCTCTCTGCTCATCCTTGGCTGCATCGTACTCAGCGTTCTCTGATAAGTCACCCTGCTCGCGGGCTTCCTTGATCTTCTGTGCGATCTCTCTACGCTTTACAACCTTCAGATCCTGTAACTCGTCCTCGAGTCTTTTGAGTCCTTCGTAAGTTAAGATATTTTTCTTATCCATTTCCTTTACCCCGCTTTAATATATTTTGAAAAACCTATTTATTGCTATAAATTAACTCTGTCTCTTATACACATCTGACGCTGCCGACG
>URQG01000193.1 GCA_900549895.1 uncultured Lachnobacterium sp. | reverse complement strand
TTTGTGTCGTGCCTCACGAGTCAGCTTAGTTATAATATCATGCGTCTTTTTCAAAGTCAACAACAAATTTCATTTTTTTGAAACAAATTAAAAGCACCACAAGATATTGTTCTTGTGGTGCTTTCAAACCCCAACTTCGATGCTTTTTCCTGTTCTATAAAAATGTCATCAATATCGTGAGTACAAAATTATTCTCATAAATCCAAACCAGGAGCGGAGATTCATATATATAAGATATGAGAGCAATTCCGATTTCTGTCGTTCCCGCCATCGCAATGATTGCAAACGCAAGCCATATAATGAGAAATCCTTTCACTAACCCCGCAAAGATTCCAAAGGTCTTATTGATTCCACCGATCAGTGGAAGTTTCTCCACAACTTTCAACACAACCAATAACAGGTGGAACGATATGAGCGCGATCAGTAAAACAAGTACGAAGGCAATCACTCGCATTGCCATATCCGTTGCTCTGCCCGCTACCGCATCATATGCTCCGCCGCCCTCGAGCAGTTGATCCGCCACCTTATTGGCGCCAAAAAGCTTTTGCGTCACGGCATCCGGCAATTTCATCTGCAGATTACTGTACTTCTTATCTCCGGACGATATCTCTGTGTCTGTTTCCGTTTCTTCCTCTGTATCTCCTTCAACCAGTTCATGAAGCTTATCGTTCAGTCCCGCTTCAATCCGATTGTCAATATTTGTAGTCTTTGCCAACATATCCGCAACATGAGGTGTCGCCCATGTAACAAATATAAGAATCGCAATCCACGCCAGCATAGAATATACTACGCGCAGGAATCCTTTCGAGAATCCCCATACAATATTTCCTGCCAGCACCAATATTACGATAATCAGTAACCAGTTCATTTCAATCGTACCTCATCCGTCTCTCCGCTCAATACAAATGTATAACTTGTCGCATCCGCTCCCGATAAAATCTTATACAGCGTCTGATCAAATGTATAAGCGAACTTTCGAATACTGTGTATCGTATAAATCTCGCAATTGTAATCATCCCGTACACACACTTCATTGCGATCCAGAAACTCAATTTTGTTGTATGCGATCGCAGTATCATTTTCCATAACAGTATTTCCGTTCAGATCATATACCTTAATATGCCAGTTTCCTTCTTTTTTTGCATTGGCATAAGTTATTCCGATATACTTATTATTGCAAAATACACTTTGGACTTCCTGGTCAAAATCCACCTGCCGCTTAAGTGCCGGCTTCTGTGTTCCTTCAAACACCAAAAAGCCGGTATCCGACAGAGCTACCATACGATCCGATGCCACATACGAAATTTCGGAGATAAACATATCCGCATAACTGTATGTACCTACATTATTGTCAATCTCATTCTGCCCGACCGAGCCAAAATTATAGAAGCTCACCGTCGAACTGACTTTACCCTCTTTTACATCCAGCATATCCACTGCCAGTTTCTGTGCATCGTAGGACAACGCAATATCAATCGGAAAACTTCCTTTTTCCACGTAAAATTCTCCGTTGGCAAGCTCATTGCCCTTACGATCATATAAGCGAACGGTAGAAACATTGTCCTCCTTCATCAAAACCGCTACCGTTCCCTGGTTGGCAACACATACGGTACTGATTGGCGTAGATGTTTCGATCTTCTTTGAGAGTCCCGTTGTCGTCATAATATAAATAGAAGTTCCGCCTTGATCATAGATTGCCAGATAACTCTCACAGATTGACAGCATTGGTGTGCTCATCTCAAAAGACTGATTCCATATAAGTTCATTATCCAAATCACGATACACAATTCCATCGTTGTTGTATTCTACTGTTTTCCCGAGAAATGTCTCATACTTTGCGGAACCACTGTCTTGTTGTTCAATCTTATTACGGATCTCGTAAGAATCATAACTGCGCAATGCACTCCACAATTGTATTCCCACAAAAAGCAATGCAATCACGAAGATTGCCGCGATCACACGTCGAACCACTTTCCGTCGATGCCGGCGGATCTGCTGGTCGATTTCATCCTGCATATCACTGTTTATTTCTACGGTTTTAAAGTCTTTCTTATCAGCCACCGCTTTATCTCCTTACTGCTTCATCGTTACGTTCAATGCTACAATTATAACATTCCCCTATCGATTACGGAAGTAACAATTTCTGATCAACATGGATATCATCCGCATCCTCCAATTGATTGCAATCCTTCAGTTCCTTCAATTTTTCAGTCGAACCATACACTTTATTGCAGATTGAAGTAAGTGTATCCCCTACCTTTACCACATAATATTCCGGTTTCATAGCCTTTGCATCTGTTTCACTTTCTTTTGTCGCAACATCTTTTTGCCCTTTTTCTACATCCGAATCCGAATCTTCCACTTTCTTAACATCTCCCGCTCTGATCGACTCAATCGGAATGAGATCAAGTGTCTCCGTATAAGAATCTCCTACATTCTGTGTACTGCTTTGTGTCTCTGAAATTTCACTTCCAATAAGCACCTGCGCCTTACGATCATCCTTATCGCCCAAATCCGCAATCGTCTGCATTACCTTCTGCACCCCCGGAATATGTATGCGATCCTGTACAACGCCAAGTCCAACAATTACGACCAGTAACGCAACCGCTGCCGTCATAGCGTAAGAAGTTGCCCGCGGTGTCTCCGGCACAGTCTCTTTTTGCTGCATGTTCTTCCTATACCGTGCCCGTTCCTCCCTCTCCCGGTTTTCCGGCACCGTTCCTATCCGGGTCCTCTTTGGCATCTCTACAACCACTTCCGGCGGACACACCTGTCGCAACTCCCTTGCATAGAAAATATAGAATCCTTCTTTTTTCTGAAGCCAGTTACCTTTATTAATATAGAACGTTTCCTCTCCCTCAATACTATCCATAAGAAAAAGCACCTGATGTGCACCCCCAAACTGTTCCCTATGAATCGCTTCAAGTTCCGGCGTCATACTCGGAGCATAACCTTTCTGGTCCATCGCCCATCCGACAATAATCGAATTCTCATATGACCTCTTCACTTCGCGGAAAACATCACTCCACGCACGGTTATTCCATTGTGGCACATTTTGCGCAAACTCCATCTTCAGAACCGGGATCGCAGCTTCAATAAATGTCGTATAGCGCCCTTGTATGCACTCGGTATGTCCCATAAAGACAAACACTTTTTTCTCTGCGTAATCTTCCTCATGAATTCTGGCATATACCGCATTCTCTATATATATTTTATCTTCCTGTGTCGGCGTTCCGATTTGGCGGATGTTCTTCAGATCTCGTTCATTCTTCATCTCAATATCAATCATTTGCCCACTCCTTATCCAACAAACCTTATTATTCGTTTCTTTATGCTACCATAGGCGGACAGGAGAATTTTGGAAAAACCTGACAGGTTCTCAAAAAAGCGAATGACAAAATCCGACAAAACAATTTTCAAATAGAAAAGGCTGCCGCTTTTGCGACAGCCTCATATCTTTTACTTGCAGAAAGCTTTCACTTTCTTATAAATACCCTCTGCATCAAGTTCATACTTATGGATCAGTTCAACTGCAGGACCCGACTCACCAAATCGATCGTTGACACCAATGCGCAGCATCTTGGTCGGCGCTTTCTCAATAAGCACTTCCGCAACTGCACTTCCAAGTCCTCCGATAATAGAATGTTCCTCCACGGTTACGACTTTTCCGGTTTTCGTTGCAGATGCAACAATCAATTCCTCATCAATAGGCTTAATGGTATGAATGTTGATCACCTCTGCCGAAATTCCGTCCTTTTCGAGCATCCTGGCAGCCTCAAGCGCCTCAGACACTTCAAGTCCGGTTGCAAAGATCGATACATCGGTACCTTCTTTTAAAGTGATACCTTTGCCGATCTCGAACTTATAGTCTGCATTGTCATTGATTACCGGTACTGCGAGTCGTCCAAAACGCAGATATATCGGTCCGACATAATCATATGCGGCTTTTACAGCTGCACGTGCCTCAACATCATCGGAAGGATTGATCACAACCATTCCCGGAATCTCACGCATTAATGCAAGATCCTCAAGGCACTGATGCGTAGCACCGTCCTCACCGACAGAAATGCCGGCATGTGTTGCACCAATTTTAACATTTAAATGAGGGTAACCAATCGAATTACGAACCTGCTCATAATTACGTCCCGCAGCAAACATTGCAAAAGAACTGATAAAAGGCACTTTGCCACAAGTAGCAAGACCGGCTGCGATACCCGTCATGTTACATTCTGCAAT
>URQG01000192.1 GCA_900549895.1 uncultured Lachnobacterium sp. | reverse complement strand
ACATGGGGATGCAAACAACAATGAACTTTTTCTAAAATATTCCGGTACGAAAAGTCTTTTCATTGGACAAAATGCGTGTTCTATTAAAAATTTATGAACATTGGATACGTGCGTTGACAATGAAGCGGACAAAAAAGTATAATGAATGCGTTATGATTGAATGATGAAAATTAGGAGAATTGTGATATGAACTGGATGGATAAATTAGAACGTAAGCTGGGACATTATGCTGTTCCGAATTTGAGCCGCTACTTTGTGGGCGCTATCGTATTGGGCTATTTGATGTCGATGGTGTCATCCGGATTTGCGAATTGGATCGAATTTGATGTGAACGCAATCTTACATGGACAGATATGGAGGTTGTTCAGCTGGATCTTTATGCCGACCACTTCGCTTGATTTCTTTGGACTATTATTCCTTCTCTGTGTGCTTATGTGGGGAAGTTCACTGGAATCCATGCTCGGAACCTTCCGTATGAATGTTTTTTTGTGGGGAGGCGTGATCTTAAGTGACATCGGAGGAATCATCATTTATGTGATCACGAAGATCGTGCTTGGATCGGGAGCATCTGTCTATCTTTCAACTTATTACATTTTAATGTCGATGCTTCTTGCTTTGGCAATCTGTATGCCGGAAGGCGAGGTTCGGCTGTATTTCGTGCTTCCGATCAAAATGAAGTGGATGCTCGTTTTTGAATTGCTTTATCTTGCTTATATTGTGTTCAGCACTTTCAAAAGCATGCTTGCATACAGTAATTCCATCATGGGATGGATCCTTGGACTGATGAGTACAGCACAGATCATTTTTGCAATTGCAAATATGTTCCTGTTTTTCTGGGCATCGAAGACGCATATTTCTCATAAGCAAAAAAAACGTCAGAGAGAATTCCGTTCACAGTTTTCACAACCGCGTCCGGGATCGGGAATCTCGCAACATAAGTGCGTGATCTGTGGAAGAACGGAACTTACCAATCCGGAATTGCAGTTCCGTTATTGCAGTAAGTGTACCGGCAATAAGGAATATTGTCAGGACCATTTGTTTACGCATACTCATATGTAGGAAGCCGGAGAAATCTGCAAAAGAGAACTGCATGATGCTATGATTTTTACATGAAGGAGAAAGAAGAGAAAGAAAATGAAGAAGATAGTAAGTGCTCTGCTGGTTGCCGATTTACTGATGATTGTGCTGGTCGTTGGTGGTACAGGGAGGCACAGAGTCATAAATGTACAAAATGAGCCGGAGCAGATAACCGGTGAAAAAGAAGATAAAGGATCCGCGGGTGAAGCGGACGGAAAAACAAATGAAAATGGAGCTGAGACAAAGGAGAATACAGAAGATACTTCCACTCATCTGAAGATCGGCGTTTTATTGATCGGTGACGAGACTGAAAATTATTCCAGAGCGCATATTGAAGGAATTACACAGGCTGCCGAGGCAATCGGAATCACGGGGGATGAGATTGAATGGAAGGAACGAATCGATAATTCGGATGATAGTTATGATGCGGTCGAAGAACTTTTGGATGACGGATGTAATCTGCTAATCGCAAATGCATCGGTGCAGCAGGATGCACTCCTGGATGCGGCGGAAAATCATCCTGAGGCAAAGTTTGTGGTGATCGGTGGTGATAAGGCGGCTGTGTCCGGGCTTGATAATTATTATAATGCATACACGGATATCTATGAGGCACGTTATCTGTCCGGCGTGGTTGCGGGAATGAAGATTGCGCAGCTGGATCGTAAAGGTAAGATCTCCAAGTACGGATATGACGAATCGGGCAAAGTCCGTGTAGGTTATATCGGTACTTACCCGAATGCGGAAGTGATATCGGGTTATAGCGCGTTTTATCTCGGAATGAAGTCGGTAATGAAGAACGTTGTTTTGGAAGTGTATTATACGAATTCCTGGCTGGATATGGATGCAGAAGCCACAGCTGCAGATAAACTGATCCGATCAGGCTGTGTGCTGATCGCACAACACGGCAATTCCGACAGTGTTGCCAGTACGATCGAAAAAGCGTGGAAAAGAGGAAGACACGTTTATTATGTGGGATGTAATACGGATATGTCAGAAACAGCTCCGAATGCAACATTAACCAGTGTTGTAAGCAATTGGGATGTATATTATACACAACTGTTTACGGCAGTGGAAGAAGAAAAAGAATTTCCGCATGATTGGTCGCAGGGGCTGAGTGAAGGTGCGGTGTCTCTCACAAAGCTTAGTGCGTATGCGGCACCGAAGACGGCAGCAAAGATAAAAAAAGTACGGGAGAAGATTGAGTCAGACAAATTGCATGTGTTTGATATCTCAAAATTTACCGTTGGAGGAATATGGATTTCTGATCAGGATGCAATGATCGATCTGTCACTTACAGATGAAACGGAGGATACGGAGGCCTCGGAGGATGATATCATAAAATCGCCTCTCACTTCTTATGACAAAGGCGTGTATTTTGCCGAGTCCACACTTCGAAGCGCACCATATTTTGATCTGCACATCGATGGCATCGAGGAAGTGAACAAAACAGAGGAATGATAAGAAGTAAATCAACACTTCATTGACAAAAATAGGGATTGTCCCTATAATAAAAACATCGCAGAGAACGGGGGGATGGCCACAAGCTCAGCCCCCGTTTTCGCTACATGGACACATTTACGCAGGTGTCCGGATCTGAATAACCCTGGAGGAGTACGAACATGGAAAATGAAGCTGTTTCCAAGAATTTTATTGAACAGATTATTGAGAAGGACTTAAGTGAGGGCAAGTGTGAGTCGATCATGACAAGATTCCCACCGGAGCCAAATGGATATCTTCATATCGGACATGCAAAGTCTATTCTTTTGAATTACGGATTGGCGAAGAAGTACGGTGGAAAATTCAATCTTCGTTTTGACGATACGAACCCAACCAAAGAAAAACTTGAGTTTGTTGAATCCATTAAAGCAGATGTAAAGTGGCTCGGTGCCGATTGGGAGGACCGTCTGTACTTCGCATCAAATTATTTTGATCAGATGTATGAGGCTGCGATCACACTGATCAAGAAAGGAAAAGCCTATGTTTCGGATCTGACTGCCGATGAGATTCGTGAATATCGCGGAACGCTGACAGAACCCGGTAAAGAAGATCCTTATGCAACGAGAAGTGTGGATGAGAATCTGGCACTTTTTGAGGAAATGAAAAATGGAGAATGTGAGGATGGAAGCAGAGTACTTCGTGCACGCATTGACATGAATTCTTCCAATATCAATATGAGAGATCCGATTATCTATCGTGTGGCTCATATGACACATCACAATACCGGGGACAAGTGGTGCATTTATCCGATGTACGACTTCGCCCATCCGATCGAGGACGCGATCGAAGGCGTGACACATTCTATCTGTACGCTCGAATTTGAGGATCATAGACCGCTTTATGACTGGGTAGTAACAGAACTTGGTTATAAGAAGAGTGCCGATGGCACTCCGAAGCAGATTGAGTTCGCAAAGCTTTATCTGACCAATGTGGTTACCGGTAAGCGTTATATTAAGAAGCTTGTCGAGGAGAAGATCGTAGACGGATGGGATGACCCTCGTCTTGTATCGATCGCTGCACTCCGACGCAGAGGTTATACACCGGAGTCTATCCAAAAATTTGTAGAACTGTGCGGAATCTCTAAGGCAAACAGTTCCGTTGACTATGCAATGTTAGAGTACTGTATCCGTGAGGATCTCAAGATGAAGCGCCCGAGAATGATGGCAGTACTTGATCCGGTCAAGGTAGTGATCGATAATTATCCGGAAGGAAAGGTGGAGTATCTTCCGGTTGATAACAATCTTGAGAATCCGGAACTAGGACAAAGAGAAGTTCCGTTTACAAGAGAGTTATATATTGAGCGAGAAGATTTCATGGAGGAACCTCCAAAGAAATACTTCCGTATGTTCCCTGGTAATGAGGTTCGTCTGATGAATGCTTACTTTGTAAAGTGTGTAAGCTTTGAGAAGGATGAGAATGGCAAGATTACAGAAATTCACTGTACTTATGATCCAGAGTCCAAGGGGGGCAACAGCCCGGACGGACGTAAGGTAAAGGGAACGATCCACTGGGTATCTGCCGAGTATGGAAAGAAGGCAACCGTTCGTCTGTATGAGAATATCGTGGACGAATCACTTGGTGTATACAATGAGGATGGAAGCCTGAACTTAAATCCAAATTCACTGACAGTATTAAATGATTGTATTGTTGAGCCGGCATTAATGGAAGCAAAAGAATATGAGCTGT
>URQG01000191.1 GCA_900549895.1 uncultured Lachnobacterium sp. | reverse complement strand
TTGGTAATTACCTGATTATAGAAATTCCTCAGATTCATGATTGGATTCCAGAACATATTAATATAAGTTCCAAACGCCACAAGAAGTCCTACCGAGACCCTCGGTGCCCCCATATATTTGACGCCGACCAGATAGAGCATCATCGTTCCGATTCCCCAACAGAAATCCACAGCCGGGCCAAACATATCCGCACGCGCACACGCGCTGATAAAAGAAGCTCTGTGTTCTCCCGCGAGTTCCCTGAACGATTTTCCCGTCTCGTCTTCTGCCGAAAAGCTCTGTACTACGCACATTCCCGCAATATCTTCATGGACAAACGCGTTCAGATTAGATGACTTCTTACGGAATACCTGCCAGCGCTTATGCGCTGTCGTCTGAATAAAAAACACCGCCGCGATCATAACAGGGATCGTGCACAGTGCTGCCAATGTAAGCGGCAGATCTTTGACTGCCATAATCACAACGACTCCGACAACCGTTACAAAGTCCGGGATCAGCGTTGTGACTGCATTGGTCAGTACTTCCTTCAGTGAATTGACATCACCAATGATCCGCGCCAGGATTTTTCCGGTCGGACGACTGTCAAAAAAGGAAAACGACAGTGTCTGAATGTGTTCGTACAATTCCTGTCTTATAACCATCAGTACATCATTGGAAATTTTCGACATCACATACATGCGCACCTTGACCATAATCAAAAACAGGATATTGAGTGTGACTGCAAAGATTCCGATCTCCATAAGACCTCTGTAATTTCCCACTGCAATATGGTGATCGATTGCTTCCTCGATCAGCAGCGGATTAACAAGTTGTATGGCAACCGTGACCGCCATACAAAACAACACTCCGATCACGCTTTTTTTATAGTTCTTTAAATAAGAGAACAACCGGATAATGATTTTCTTCTTATCCGAATTCTCCATATGTTCGTCTTCTCGATAAGAGTTAACCGCCATATATCTCACCTCCGTACTGTGCCATATAGGTGTTATAATACAACCCTTTCTTCTCCAGCAGCTGTTCATGTGTTCCACGCTCTGCGATTCTGCCATCCTCAAGATAGATAATTTCATCCGCGTGGCGGACCGCTGAAATACGATGCGCAATGATCACTTTGGTTGTCGCATTCATCTCATTTAACATCTTCTGGATTTCATGCTCCGTCTCCAGGTCCAAAGCCGAAGTGGAATCATCCATCACAAGGATCGGGCAATGCTTCGATAATGCACGTGCGATACTGATCCGCTGCTTCTGTCCGCCGGACAGGCCCACACCGCGTTCACCGACGACCGTCTCATACTGCTGATCCATATCTTCAATAAATCCGCTCGCCTGTGCAGACGCTGCGGCAGCCTTAATCTCTTCCATCGGCATCGTATCGCGGCGCCCCATCTTGATATTCTCCTCTATCGTATCCGAAAACAGAAAAACATCCTGCATGACTACCGCAATATTTTCACGCAGCTGTTTGATGGTCAGTTCACGTACATCCACACCGTCAAGCCTGACGCTTCCGCTTTGCACATCGTAAAAACGCTGCATCAGATTGATGATCGATGATTTGCCCGAGCCGGTCGCTCCCATGATTCCGAGTGTCTTTCCCGCCGGAATCACAAAGCTGACATCCCTTAATATCCCGTTGTCCTCAATCGCGAAGTCCACATCGGAAAAAGCGATCTCACCTTTTACCTTATCAAGAACAACCGGATGCTCCGCTTCCCTGCTCGCTGAAGTATGTTCGAAGATCTTTCGGATTTTCTTTCTCGACGCAACCGCCGATGATACATCGTTTGTCAGCCAGCCGAGCATTTCCATCGGCCAGGTACAATTACGGCTGTATTCCACATACGCAACCAGCGATCCGATATCCATCTCGCCTTTCATCACCATATAACCTCCGAGCACGGTCATTACAATCGGAAGAAGGATTCCGACAAACGAAAAGATCGGATAATAACGAACCAGTGCCCTGGCCTGGGACATATTCAGCTCGTAGTAACGCTTATTGTGCGACAGAAATTTCTCAATTTCGTATTTTTCACGTGCAAATGCCTTAACCGTACGCACACCGGCAAGATTCTCCTCCGCGACAGTGGTAAGTTCCGCATTTTCCTCACTGATATCTTCGTAGATCTTATCCAGTTTTCGTTCCATGACGATTGCAACCGTTCCGCACAACGTCATGAATGCGAGCGGTATAAATGTCAGTTTCCAGTTTAAATGAAACATACAGTACAAAACACTTACAACGTGGATGATGACCTGCACCACAAGCATTCCGACAAAACCGAGCGCATACATAATATGATCCACGTCATCCTTTACACGTGCCATCAGCTCACCGGTGTTTGTCTTGCCAAAGTAATCCACGGACAACCCCTGAATATGCGTAAACAATTCCTCACGCATCTCTGTGCCGATCGTTACTCCGACTTTGTCTGCTGTAAATTCCTTAAAGTATCCAAACACACTGCGACCGATTCCGATCAGCACAATTGCCACCAGTAATTGAGGCAAAAGTGCGAGATTCCCGCTCGTGAATACTTTATTTACAATTTCTTTTGTAATCATCGGATAGAGCATGTCAAGTCCGATTGCAAGCAGCATACATACCAGTATGATCAAGTAGTAGTACCAGTATTTCAGCATATATGTGCTAATTTTCTTCACTTTCATTCCCCTTTCTGTTACCCCGGTTGCTTTTGAAACGCAAAAAAGCCTCCGGTGTTCTTGTCCGCACACAAAAGTACGCCACAAAATCACCAGAGGCTTCACGTTCTATCTGCATTGTCTTAGCATAAACTAATCACGATGCACAACCGAGGTAATTTCATGACTCAGATTATTCAAATCTTTATAAAGTGCAAATCCAAACATTCTTTTTACCTCGCTTTCTTTTATATTTTGGTTTACCGTTCAAGTAAATCATAGCTTCCAATAATTGTCAAGCAAATTCCTTCATAATTTGGCTTTTTGAGGTCACACTATACTCAAGCACATGAGAACAGTAAGTTGACAAAGGAATTTGCCGACCCGCCAAGTATCATGCGCGCGTCGGCAGAATTGTTGACGAAATGTATGTTAAGGAGGTGAAAAATATGGCAGGCAATTCTTCAAATTCTTCAAGCAATACCGGACGTATGGCTGTTCCGGAGGCGAAGGAAGCAATGAAACGTTTCAAGGAAGAGGTAGCAAGCGAGCTTGGAGTACCTTTAAAGGACGGTTACAATGGTGACTTAACTTCTAAGCAGGCTGGTTCTATCGGTGGAGAGATGGTCAAGAAAATGATCATGAAGCAGGAAGAGCAGATGAAATAAGTCCTGATCACAGGACACGCAAACGCCCGAAGAAGCATATGTTTCTTCGGGCTTTTTGTCGTATTACTTCAATTTTAATATTTTGTAAACACCGTCTTTGTCATTTAAATATTTTTTTACTTTTCTCATATTCTCAATTCCAAGCAAATCCATCCAGTTATCAGTTGTTTCACTTCTACAAAACAATCCAAAATTTGCATACGTATTTCCTTGATAATGTATCTGCTCTTTTCCTTTCGAATGCGCATTGATCAATGTATATTTCGAAATGTAAAATACATTGTTAATTACATTTACATTGTTATACTTAACATAGGTATAATTTCCGCCATTATCAACTGCGCTCACGCGATCCACTTCCTGACGATCCCTATTGATATATGCCCCGAATCCATAACCACATCGAACCACATAATTATTAGAAATCGTAACATTATTGAACGCCGGACCGTTCTCAGGATCTGAACAATCCCAATTCGCAAAAAGGAATCCGCCATCACATTTTTCGATCAGATTTCCATCAAAACAATTCTCTGTAAAACCACTTTTCCCCTGATCGTCAATCGTTAATTCCAACGTACATCCATGATCCATGCAATCATGTACATAATTATTTTTGGCTGTATTATGGTTTCCTCCCATCGTAATTCCATCACCGCCATTCAACGGGTAGCCAAAATTATCATAACCGCAAACACTTCCACCCATATATGCAACTTCACAATTGGTAAAAGTCAAATAATCATGCCCTGTTCCATATCTGGTTAACCCTTGCGAGGAATAAAAGCAAAGATTCTGATATGTACATTTATTGGCATTTACGATACTACACTCACTCGTCGCAAATTCAATATTAGAATACAATTTTCCCGGATTTCCTTTATCGCATCGTAAATAAAGTTCACCTTTCTTTGAAAGGTCATCACAATACTTATCAGCAGTTGTAAAGAATTCCAT
>URQG01000190.1 GCA_900549895.1 uncultured Lachnobacterium sp. | reverse complement strand
GGCATACGAGATTACTACGCGTCTCGTGGGGCTCGGAGATGTGTATAAGAGACAGATATCCATCTGCGGTTGAAAGAATTGGAGGCAGCCAGAGAGCGTGCCGAAATGAAGATTCTTGATATCGGGGCGGGAACCGGGAGATACAGTGTTCCTCTTGCGGAAGAAGGGTATGATGTGTCCGCGGTGGAACTGGTAAAACATAATCTTGGACGTCTTAAGCAGAAGAATAGCAGCGTAAAGGCGTATCAGGGAAATGCGCTGAAGCTGAAAAGGTTTGAGGACGAGAGTTTTGATGTGACATTGCTTTTTGGCCCGATGTATCATCTGCACAGGGAAGAGGACAAGCTACAGGCGCTTATGGAAGCAAAGCGTGTGACAAAAAAAGGCGGATATATTTTTGTCGCATATATTATGAATGAGTTCAGTGTGATTACCTACGCGTTCAAGGAGCGTCATATCCTGGAGGGATTGCAGAACGGAATGCTCGATGAGAACTATCACTGTACGGATGCAGCAAATCCTCTCTACTCATTTGTACGTCTGGAAGATATTGCAAAACTTGATGAATTGGCAGGATTATCGAGGGTGAAGATGATTGCGGCTGATGGAGCTGCAAATTATATACGACCGTATCTGAATGCATTGACAGAAGAAGAATATGAGGCTTTCATACGGTATCATCTGGCAACCTGTGAGCGTATGGACCTTATGGGAGCAAGCAGCCATACGGTGGATATATTAATGAAATAGGGGGGATATATGAACAAAAGAAGAAGGAGTATCGGGATACTTGTGCTTACGCTTCTGCTCGGTGGGTGTACGATAACGCAGAATACGACGGAGCAGGATACACAATCGGTGCAGGATACTTCTCAGACCGAGATCCTTACAGAGCAGGCACAGACCGAGACGGTGGAAGAAATGCAGCAGACCGAGACGCAGGAACCGGAGCCGCAGATACAGACGGTGACTCTTACAGCAACAGGAGACTGCACACTTGGCGCGACACAGACGCACGGATATGCCGGGTCGTTTCATGAATATTATGATAAATACGGACAGGATTACTTTTTTGATGGGGTTCGTGATATTTTCGAGCAGGATGATTTTACACTGATTAATCTGGAGTGTGTTCTGACGGAATCAACAGATCGTGTAGAGAAGACCTGGAATCTGAAAGGAAAGCCGGAATATGTAGGCATTATGACCGGAAGTTCCGTGGAGGGATGCAGTCTCGGTAATAATCACACACTTGATTACGGACAACAGAGTCTGACGGACACGGAAAATGTGCTGGATCAGGCGGGAATTGTGTATGGATATAATGAGCATGTGGCAACCTATACGACAGAATCCGGTATTGTGATCGGAATCGTTTCTGCAAATCTTCTTGCACAGACGGATGAGGTGGCGGAGTATATTCATGACGGGATTACAAAGTTGCGTGAGGAGGGAGCGGATCTTGTGATCGCATGCTGCCACTGGGGGATTGAGGGAGACCATTTCCCGAACGACTATCAGAAGACGACGGCACACAAGATCATCGACTGGGGAGCCGATCTGCTGATCGGAAATCATCCGCATGTGTTGCAGGGAGTGGAATTATACAATGGCAAGATCATCTGTTACAGCCTGGGTAATTTCTGCTTTGGAGGAAATCGAAATCCGCAGGTAAAGGATACCGCAATCTTTCAACAGACGTTTACATTTGTGGACGGGGGGCTGCAGAACGATGTCTCTGCGAAAATGATTCCCTGTACGATCAGCTCGACCGATACAAGAAATGATTTTCAGCCAACTGTTGCAGCGGGGGAACGCAAGGCAAAAATCATAGAGAATTTGAACACGTACAACGAACCTTATTCGCAGGCCAGATTGGATGCGGAAGGAACCATATATCGGGGAGATGGAAGTTAATGTTTCGGAGAAGAAAAAATAGAAATAAGAGGAATCGGACAATGAGTTTTAATGAGTATAATCAGGCCTATCATGAGGCACATCAGCAGAAAGTAAAGGGAGAAGATTCTTTAAAGCCGCTGGAGAAAATCGATGGTTTTGATGTAAGACCGGGCTTTTTCCGGATGAACGGAGAGTATGTTGTTCAAGGCGGAGTCAGCTTCACGATCAGTTCACATGGTGCGACAAGCTGCACCCTTTTGTTATTTCGTCCGAAGGAAAATGAGCCGTATGCCAAGATCCGGATTCCGGAGAATTATCGTATCGGAAACACATACTCGATTCTGGTGTATGGCCTGAATATTCAGGACTTTGAGTATGCATATGAAATTGATGGCCCGTATGAGCCGGAAAAAGGTAAGCTTTTTGATAAGAAAAATATTATCCTTGATCCTTACGCCAAGGCGGTTACGGGACAGCGTCAGTGGGGAGAAAAACCTCAGGGAGACAAACCGCAGGTCTATAAGGCCCGTGTTGTGCGCAGCGCTTTTGACTGGGGATGCAATGAACAGATTACGCATCCCTTTGAAGATCTGGTGATTTATGAAGCGCATGTGCGTGGATTTACAAAGGATGCATCATCAAATGTTATCGGAGGCGGAACGTTTGAAGGGCTTCGGCAGAAGATTCCGTATCTGAAGGATCTCGGAATTAATGCGGTTGAGCTCATGCCGATTTTTGAGTTTGATGAGATGGAAAATCCACGAATTGTGGATGGTGAGATGCTTTATAATTATTGGGGATATAATACCGTTTCGTTTTTCTCTCCAAACACAAGTTATGCTTATCGTGAGGAGCATAACCATGAGGGCGATGAACTGAAACACCTGATCCGTGAACTGAAGGCAAACGGGATCGAGGTCATTCTTGATGTTGTATTTAATCACACTGCAGAAGGCAACGAGATGGGCCCGAGTTTTTGTTTCAAGGGAATTGACAATAATATTTACTATATGCTGACTCCGGACGGACATTATTATAATTTTAGTGGATGCGGTAATGTTATGAACTGCAATCATCCGGTTGTGCGCAATTTTATTATGGATTGTCTGCGTTTGTGGGCAGTGGAATACCGTGTGGATGGATTCCGGTTTGATCTTGCATCGATTCTTGGACGTGACCAGAACGGGGCGCCAATGAATAATCCACCGATTCTTGAAGCACTGGCGTTTGATTCGATTCTCGGCAATATGAAACTGATTGCAGAGGCATGGGATGCGGGCGGTTTATATCAGGTTGGAAGTTTCCCGTCATGGAATCGCTGGGCAGAGTGGAACGGAAGATATCGTGATGACATGCGTTGCTTCCTAAAAGGCGATCAGGGTATGGCAGAACGTGCAATCACAAGAATTACCGGTTCGCCGGACATGTATGATCCGACCAGAAGGGGATATAGCGCTTCGGTCAATTTCCTGACCTGTCATGATGGCTTTACACTGTATGACCTTTACTCATACAATGAAAAGCACAATGAGAAAAACGGCTGGAATAACACAGACGGAGACAACAACGGACATAGCTGGAACTGTGGCGCAGAGGGCGAGACAGACGATCCAAATGTAAACGGACTTAGAAGGCGCCTTATAAAGAATGCATTTGCAGCACTTTTGTGCAGCCGTGGCCCGGCGATGTTTTTTGCGGGCGATGAGTTCTGCAACACCCAGTTTGGAAACAACAATGCGTATTGTCAGGACAATATCATCTCATGGCTCGACTGGAGCAGGCTTGAGGAATTCAAGGAAATCCATGATTTCGTGCGTCATATGATCCAGTTCAGGAAAGAGCATCCTATACTCAGAAAGATGACAAAGCCTTCATCCTGCCAGTTCCCGGAAATCAGTGTGCACAACGGTACACCGTTTAATGCCTCGACAGATTATAAGACAAAGCTTATTGGCATCATGTATGCCGGAAGAAATGAGGAGGACACGGAGGATGATATTGTATTCTATTGCATGAATGCATATTGGGAGCCGCTTGTGATGCAGCTTCCGGTGCTTCCGAACGGAAAACACTGGCATGTGGACACCAACACCAATGCAGAGTATTTTGACGGAGAGGACTTCACGGCAAAGACAGAGCTTTTGGGTGTCAACACCATAAGAGTTCCTGCAAGAACAACGATAATACTTGTGGCAGAATAACAATAAAATCTGCAGCCCGGCACACATTGTGATATGTGCACCGGGCTGTTTTTCGTTACAGTTTTGGCTTAGACTGTAACATTTCCCCCTTTCATTTTTCAATATATTTTATGTGACATTTGCATCAGCAGCCGGTGATGGTTGTGAAGTGATACCGGAAGGCATTGTATATATC
>URQG01000189.1 GCA_900549895.1 uncultured Lachnobacterium sp. | reverse complement strand
GCATATATAAATGGAAATAAAACGGGAGAAAGCGACTCCAGAGGAGAATACCGATGATAAAGGAAGCAGCAGCTTCGATAAAAAAAGTATGGAATTATGAGAAAACGATCAATGCAGATATCCGTGCGCTGCAGAACATGCTCGTTATTTTTGCAATTGTTATGCTTTTGATCGATGTGGAAAATTTTAAGCTTGGGAAATATGTGATAGGGGGAGCAACACTGTTCGCCGCAGTGGTGTGTATTTTGTGTACGGCAGTACTGAACCGGTACCAAAAGGAAGTATACAGGATTGGCAGGCTTGTGGTGATCGTGTTGCTGGCATTGGCACTGCCGCTTGCAGTAGGCGGTGCCAATGACGGTTTTTCCCTGCTTTGGTATATGCTGATTCCGATTTTTACACTTGTGTTGTTTGGAATGCCATTTGGGGTACCGGCATGTATCGGATTCGGGTTGGGAATCATGCTGCTTTTCTGGACACCGGTACGAGGGGTACTGCTCTACTCTTATCCGAGAGAGTATTTGTATTATTATCCGATTTTTTACTGGGGCTTTTGTCTGCTCACTGTTGTGATGGACATATTCTATAAGCTTTACCAGATTCTTCAGGTGGAAAATGAGAAGAAGCTGGAGGAGGAAGTACAGCATGCGGTGGATGATACAAAGAAGCTGATGGTAAATTCGGTAGCAACGATCAGCCGGATGCTTGATGAGAAGGATTCCTATACGCAGGAACATTCCCAGCGTGTGGCGGAGTATTCGGCGTTGATCGCACAGAACCTGAAGACGGTTTCCTATACGGAGAGGGAGATATCCCTGATTTACCGGAGTGCACTGCTTCATGACATTGGAAAGATTGCAATACCGGATGCAGTGCTCAATAAGCCGGCACGTTTGACGGATGAAGAATTTGAGATTATGAAGAAGCACACCATCTGGGGACGGGAAATCCTCTCCGAACTTAAGTTTCTGCCGCAGGCGGATCTGGGTGCAAGCTATCATCATGAGCATTATGACGGAACCGGTTATCCGTTTGGAATGAAAGGGGACGAACTCCCTCTGATCACGCGTATTATCAGTGCCGCAGACGCGCTCGATGCAATGAATTCCAATCGCTGCTACAGAAAGCATTGTGATAAGGATTTATTATCGGTGAGTTTGAAAAAGGGGCAGGAACGCAGTTTGACCCGCAGGTGGCGCAAACGGTGATTCAATTAATTCGGGAAGAAAAGATTGTTGTTTTATAAAAGGTGTTGTATATGGAGAAGTTTGTACATTTGATGAAGAAAAAGCTGCAGAATTTCCGGGATATTGTTCTGTGCCCATATGAGGATGAGCAGCTGGCGGCATGGATCAAGCTGGTATTTGGAATGATCTGGGCGATCAGTATTCCAAATGGACTGATCTATGGTGCCTCAATGGAATACCAGATTGCACTGATGATCATGGTAGGGGTATTGGCTTTGGATATGTGGATGGGGAGAAAGCATCGCAGCATGTGGCTGGATACCGTTGTGTTCATGCTGCTCTGTCTGCCGGTATTTTTCGTTTACTATCATGCATTGATCGGATCCTTTAGCGTGATGTTTCTGTTGATTTATGCCTGTGGTATTGTGTTTGTGCTTGGAATCGGAAGAAGTATCGTGATCAATCTTGCGTATCTGCTTGCAATCTTCAGCGGTTTTCGGTGGAATGCAGATTCGCCGGTCCGTGAGCTCTACGGTGAAAATATAGCGCTGAGATTTCCGTATCTGTTCGTCTGCATGGTGCTTATGGCATATTCTCTGATGTATACGATCCAGAAATATTGGGTGAATAAACGCAGACGTACCCAGATCCTGGAGAAACGCATCGCGGAGGAGAGGCAGCAGCTGGATACCATATCGGTGAAGGTGATGGATTCGATGGTGCATGCTTTGGGCGCGAAGATACCGGGAGAGGAGGAGCATTATCTCGGTGTGGCAGCATTTGCCCGTGAGATCGCCTTAAGAGAAGGCATGGATGAGCAGCAGTGCGCAGATGCCTACAGTGCAGGATTGTTGCACGAAATCGGAATGATTGGCATTCCGGACGCGCTGATCCGCAGGGAAGATCTCTCGGATGAAGAATATAAAGTATTTCAGACTTATGTGCCGAAAGGCTACCAGATCATCACGACATTGCATTCTACCGGAAGATCCGAGATCGCAGATGCGGTACATTATCACAGAGAGGCGTATGATGGAAACGGATTTCTGGAGGGACTGGCAGGAGAAGAAATCCCGAAGCTTGCCCGTGTTCTTGCGGTAGCGGATTATGCGGATCGGCATTTGAGAAGGGGGGAATCTCCGATGCAGGTTGCGAAGCTGATTCTGGAGCAGCAGAACAGACTGTTTGAACCTCAGAGCGCGAGGATTATGGCACAGATGCTGCAGGAGCAGGAAAACTAGTAATGGTATGCAGGGGGGAGAGACCGGCGATCAACGAATGATTAGCCTTCTGCCCGATTGCGCGCCAACGCCTTATTGTAAAAAATGTGTAAGGAGTCATGGTTTGTACATTAGTCAATGATGTGACACCAACTTTTGAAAAATAAAAGGGACTACTTTTTATCTGCTGGGATGTGGCCTGTCAAGGTCGCAAAGCACCCTTATCAGGGCATGACCTTGACAGGTCACACCCTAGCAGATTTATATTAAACAAGCGGAATAAGAATTATTGTGTCTCAAATATGAGACGTTTTTGCAAAGGTGATTTCCAGCCTAATACCTGCATTGGTATGTTGTTGGATCGATTTAAATATCGTTTCATCTGTATTTGTAAATCATCATAGTCGTAGAAAGACATATGATTATAAAATCGTTCTTGATCATTACGATGGCTTCGTTCGACTTTTCCATTGTGTCTAGGTGTTCTGGGACGAATTCGCTTGTGTACAATGTTAAGTTTAGAACACAGCAGATCTAAAGGGTGTGTTCGATCAGATCTTTTTAGATGAGTGAATTCGGCACCATTTGCCATTTGATTCCCAACTCGGTAGGAGTGTCGTAAGGCTGAGGTTTTCTTTTCTTTTTGGTAGAAGGTGCGTAACTGGAATAACCAAGTTTACGGTAGATACGATATAAGGATCCCGGATGACGAGAGTAACCTTTGTTGGCGCGGAGTTTTCCGTACAATTCGCACACAGAAATTTTTGGATTGCGTCTATGGTAATCTCGAATCCATTTCAACTCTTTATCCGTATGGGCGTTGGGATGTTTTGAGAGAGGTTTATGGGATTTATCGAGCAAAGACTCTTTTGTCCCATCAAACTTTTTGTCCCATCGAAGAAGAGAAGATTTAGAGATATGATATCTTCGACAGACAAAAGAAACACCGACTCCGGAGCGATAAAGTTTGACTGCATAGAATTTTGTGTTAATTTCATGTGGCAAATATCGTTGAGAATGTGTTATTGTATTCATGACGGTTAAGTACTCCTTTTGTTAGGGTTTTGGTTTGGCGATTAAAATTCTAATGTACTTAACCGTTTTTGTATAGTGTTAGGGTGTCACATCAATTGTAACCCTACAAGGATGAATTCATCATTATAAACTGTAACTTGACAAAAGAAATAATGTATGTATTCTGTTAAAAAGCGATGAAGAGAGAGAGTAAATATTTTGGAAATTACAGAGAGAAGTGGCTTGGTGGAAAACTCTATTGAAGAAATATTGAACCAGGCTTGGAGTTGTGTACTGAGTGAGATATCATTAGGCTACACTGGGAACACCCATTATAGCGTCAGAGTATCGAAAGAGATTTCCGTACTTGCTAAGGTCTATATTGCGAGATATAGATGAATTAAGGTGGTAACACGAAGCTATCAGCTATCGTCCTTAAAGTAAATTTAAGGAGGGTAGCTTTTTTAATACATAAAAATAGTAAAAGGGAAGTAGCTGAATTGGATAGCCAGAAGCGGGAAATATCTTCGGTGGTTGCACAGCTTGGAGAAGAGGTTTCTGTAAAGAAACAGGAATTAAAGAATGCTACAGCTGAAAAAGAACTGGCAGAAGAGGCTACGCAAAGGGCAAAAGAAGAAGGGGCTGTGGCACAACAGGAGAAGGAAGTATTGCTTGCAAGTAATCAAGATTTGAGGATGGAAAATGCAAGGCTTGAGAGTCGCAAAGATAGACTTCGCATGGAAAATCATGATTTGAAGCAAAAGCAGTTACAGTTGCAGACAGATAATGAAGAACTGGAACAACGGCATGAAGATTTACAATACAAGAATAGTGAATTACAGAATGTGAATGACCAGCTATTTGCTGAC
>URQG01000188.1 GCA_900549895.1 uncultured Lachnobacterium sp. | reverse complement strand
GTCACGGACGAGGCAGAATTTGATGCCGCGAAAATAAAGGAATTGATCGGTGTTCATAAAGGAAGTGTGAAGGTAGAGTCACAACTGATCGCCTTAGCGGGATGGATGCGGAAGAATTACGGGTCGACCATGAATCAGGCATTAAAGACCGTGCTTCCGATCAAGAAGCAGACGAAGCAGATCGAAAAGAGAAAACTTACGCTTGCCATTCCAAAGGACGAGGCGATTCAGAAACTGGCGCTTTTTGAGGCGAAACATTATACGGCGAAGGCGAGACTGCTGCGCGAACTGATTGCAGAAGGGCAGATTGATTATGCAATCGTGACGCAAAAACTGAACGTGTCGGCAGCAACGATAAAAGGATTGTCGGAGCAGGGAATTATTGTCATCGAAACGTCGACAAGTTACCGCAATCCGGTGTCGCATCTGTCGCAGAACGATTATCTGCTGAAATTGAACACGGAGCAGCAGAGAGTGGTCGATGAAGTCGTAAGCGACTGGGATATGGGAAAAAGGCAGACGTATCTGCTCAAAGGCGTGACCGGAAGCGGCAAGACGGAAGTGTATATGGAACTGATCGCGCATGTGCTTGCCGAAGGAAAACAGGTGATCGTGCTGATTCCGGAGATTGCGCTTACATATCAGACTGTGATGCGTTTCTATAACCGGTTCGGGAACCGTGTATCGATCATGAACTCAAGGCTTTCACAGGGGGAGCGATACGATCAGTTCGAGCGTGCAAAGTCTGGAGATATCGATATTATGATCGGGCCGCGCTCGGCACTTTTTACTCCGTTTGATCGGCTGGGACTGATCATTATCGATGAGGAGCATGAGACTTCCTATAAGAGTGAGAATGCACCGCGCTACCATGCAAGAGAAGTGGCGATCGAGCGGGCGAGAGTCAACCATGCGAGCGTTGTGCTCGGATCGGCGACACCGTCCGTGGAAAGCTATTATCAGGCAAAATGCGGAAATTACAAATTATTGGAATTAAAGAAACGTGTGGCGGACAAGGAACTTCCAACATGTGAAGTCATAGATTTAAGAGAGGAATTGCGGGAGGGCAACCGTTCCATCCTTAGCACAAGGCTGCAGGAACTGATGGAAGAAAGGCTGGAAAAGGGCGAACAGACCATGCTTTTTCTCAATCGAAGAGGCGTATCCGGATTTATTTCATGCAGAGCTTGCGGATATGTGGTAAAATGTCCTCATTGCGATGTATCACTCAGTCAGCATGCCGGTGGCAGGATGGTCTGCCACTATTGCGGATATGAGGAACCGCAGCCGAAGGTGTGCCCATCATGCGGCAGTAAATATCTCGGTGGATTTAAGGCGGGAACGCAGAAAATCGAAGCTTTGGTGAAGCAGAGATTCCCACAGGCGCGGGTACTGCGTATGGATTATGATACGACGAGGTCGAAAGATTCGTATGAGAAGATTCTGCAGGCATTTGCCAATCAGGAGGCGGATATCCTGATCGGAACACAGATGATCGTCAAGGGACATGATTTCCCGAATGTGACACTCGTCGGTGTGCTTGCCGCGGATATGTCACTTCGTGTCGCGGATTTCCATGCATCGGAGCGGACATTTCAGCTTCTGACGCAGGCTGTGGGGCGTGCGGGACGAGGAAAGAAGCCGGGACAGGCGATCATTCAGACCTATGATCCGGAGCATTTCGCGATTCAGACGGCGAAAAATCAGGATTATGAGGCTTTTTACGAGCAGGAGATCGCGTACCGGAGTATGCTTTCCTATCCGCCGGCAGCAAATCTTCTGGTCGTGCACTGCATGGGCGGGAATGAGGCGATCGTTGCACAGATTGCAGATCTGATCGCAAAGAAGGTGCAGTCCGCGATCACAAGGAGCGGTAAGCGTGTGCTTGTGGTAGGACCGGCAGATGCAACGGTAGCGAAAGTCAATGACGTATATCGCAAGATGGTTTATATGAAGGCGGCGGATTACGGGACGCTTGTGGCACTCAAGGATGCACTCGAGCAGTTTGGTAAGAAAACAAACGCCTTTTCCAAAGTAACAATTCAATTTGATTTCAATCCGGCCAGCGGATTTTAGGAGGTAAAAATTATGGCACTTAGAACTATCAGAACACAGGGAGATCCGGTACTTGAAAAAGTATGCCGGCCGATCACGGAGGTGACACCGAGAATCCGCACACTTGCTGAGGATATGGTTGAGACCATGTATGAGGCAAACGGAGTCGGACTTGCCGCACCACAGGTTGGAATTTTAAAGAGACTTGTTGTCATTGATGTAGGAGAAGGTCCGTTTATCATGATCAATCCGGAAATCATTGAGAGCTCGGGTGAGCAGACAGGAGACGAAGGCTGCTTAAGCGTTCCTGGCAAAGCGGGTACTGTGACAAGACCAAATTATGTGAAAGCAAAATACTATGATCTGGATATGAACGAGTGTACCGTTGAGGGAACCGAGCTTTTTGCCCGTGCCATGTGTCACGAGTTCGATCACTTAGACGGACATCTGTATGTGGAAAAAGTAGAGGGACCGCTTCACGAGGTCACGTATGAAGAAGAAGGTGCGGACGAATAATATGAGAGTAATATTTATGGGAACACCGGATTTTGCGGTGGGAACACTGGAAGAGATCATCCGTGCGGGGCACGAGGTTGTGCTTGTTGTCACCCAGCCGGATAAACCGAAGGGAAGAGGCAATGCGATGCAGTTTCCGCCGGTCAAGGAGTGTGCGCTTGCACATGATATCGAGGTATTTCAGCCGAAGCGTATCCGGGATGATGCCAACGTGGAATATCTGAAAAAATATGATGCGGATATCATTATCGTGGCTGCTTTCGGACAGATCCTGCCTAAGAGTATTCTTGATATGCCGCGTTACGGATGCGTAAACGTGCATGCGTCGCTGCTTCCGAAATACCGTGGTGCGGCACCAATCCAGTGGGCCGTTATCAACGGGGATGCGATCACGGGCGTGACAACGATGCGCATGGATGTGGGACTCGACACCGGCGATATGATCGCAAAGCGCGAGGTGCGTATAGCGGAAGATGAGACAGGCGGAAGTCTGTTTGACAAGCTTGCAGAAGTAGGTGCCAAACTCTGTGTTGAGACCATGGATATGCTGGAAAAAGGTACAGCGACGTTTACGCCGCAGAACAATGAGATGAGTACACACACATCCATGATTACAAAAGAACTTGGAAACATTGACTGGAAGAAACCGGCAGTGGAGCTTGAGCGTCTGGTAAGAGGCTTAAATCCGTGGCCGAGTGCGTATACACATTTAAACAATAAGACCTTCAAGATCTGGAAAGCGAAAGTGATTCCGGAGGATAGTGAGTATCAGCCGGGCTGTATCGTTCGTGCCGATAAGCATGATCTGATCGTGCAGACCGGAGAAGGACAGCTTGCATTACTGGAAGTCCAGCTTGAGGGCAAGAAACGTATGGAGGCGGATGCATTCCTGCGCGGAAATCAGTTAGAAGAAGGAACGTTCTTCGCATAGGAGTAGAACAATTCGCAGAATACGGCAAGCGTGTGAGGAAAGAAAGGAGCTACTATGTATTTATATTGGGACAGTACCTACATTTTAGTTATTATCGGAGCTATCATCTGTATGATCGCATCCGCGAGAGTCAAGACAACGTTTAACAAATATTCGCGCTGCCGCAGCATGTCCGGCATGACCGGAGCACAGGCAGCGCAGCGTATCCTACAGGCGGCAGGCATAGGGGATGTACAGATCCGCCATGTGTCGGGAAATCTGACCGACCATTATAATCCTGCCAATAAGACACTCAACCTGTCGGATTCCGTATGCAATTCGACTTCGGTTGCAGCGGTCGGGGTTGCGGCACATGAGTGCGGTCATGCAATCCAGCATGCAAGAGGATATGTGCCGCTTCGGCTTCGCAGTGCGTTTGTGCCAATTGCCAATTTCGGATCGATGCTTGCGTGGCCGGTGATCATTATCGGTGCATTAATAAACAATCGATCTTCTATGATGATCATTAATATCGGAATCATTCTGTTTTCGTTTGCTGTGATCTTCCAGCTTATCACACTGCCGGTGGAGTTTGATGCTTCAAGAAGAGCAATGATGATGCTCCGTTCACAGGGAATCTTAGGAGAGAACGAGTTAAACGGAACGAGAAAAGTGCTGACTGCCGCGGCGCTCACCTATGTAGCAAGTGCGGCAGCCGCCATCTTACAGCTGCTTCGAATCATCCTGCTTTTTGGAGGAAGAGACCGTGACTAACAGCACAAATACAAGAGAACTGGCGCTTGACATGCTGC
>URQG01000187.1 GCA_900549895.1 uncultured Lachnobacterium sp. | reverse complement strand
ATGAGAATCGCTACCTTGCAGACCCGCCACAATTGTCTGTGGATAATATTTTAAGTGGCAAGTTTCAGGAGGGACTCGAGGATTATTTAAGGGATCAGATCTGCTTCCGTGATGAGTGGATCACGATCAAGACTGCAATCCAGAAAGCCTGCGGCGATACGGATATCGGTGGCGCTTATGTGGGCAAGGACGGATATGATTTTGAGAAGATTACGCCCGAAGATGTGGATGATAAGCTGGTAGCCCGCAATATTAAAGCGGTACAGGATTATTTCGCGGATGCGTCCGAGACGATCGATAAGGATCGTTTATCGTTTCTTCTTGTCCCGACATCCGGACTGATCATGCAGGATAAGCTTCCGAAGAATGCGCGCCTTTTTGATCAGACGATTTACATTGATCAGGTGCAGTCTGCGGTAAACGATTACAATTTCATTGATGTGCGGGATGTTTTATCTTCGCACGCGGATGAATATATTTATTACAAGACGGATCATCACTGGACTTCGGATGGTGCCTATTATGCGTATGAGAAGTGGTGTGAGAGCACGGGACACGAAGCGGCACCGATGGATGCATTGGCGAAGACGGTGGAGAGCGACAAGTTCCGGGGAAGTCTTTATTCCAAGATCCTGGATGCAGGTTCGGCGTATGATGAGATCTGGACATACGGACCGGCAGACGGCAAGCCGTTTGGAAGTGAGGATTGTCTTGTGACCAGGGACGGGAAAGATGAGACCGACAGCGTGTATGACCGAAGCAAGCTCGAGGAGAAGGATAAGTATGCCTTTTTCTTTGGTGGAAATTATGGCGAGGTGCATGTGCAGAATCAGGCGACAGATGAGGAGACCAAAGGAAAGAATGTTCTTGTGATCAAAGACTCCTTTGCAAATAGTTTTGTTCCGTTTCTGACGCAGGATTATGAAAATATTTATATGATCGATCTGCGTTATTATAACGGAGATTTAAAGGCATATCTGCAGGAACATGATATTACGGATGTTCTTGTATTATACAATGTTTCTAATTTTATCTCTGATCGCAATATTTACAAATTGACCGGAGGTATTTAGACAGGGCTAAATAAGGGTTCGGAGCTAGACTCCGGGAATAAGGAGATGTGAGAAATGTACACAAAGAAGATTAGCGCAGTGCTGCTTGCGGTGGCACTTGCGACAACAATGTTTGCAGGCTGTGGCAAAGGCAGTGGCGATGACACAAAGGACACGAAGCAGCAGGAGAGCCAGAATGCAGTGGCAACGGAGAGTACAGCGGGAACGGAAGGTGTGACAGAGACCGAGAGTCAGGGGGCGCAATCACAGTATCCGGAGATTACCTCGGATGGAAAGGTGAAAAGCTATCAGAGTGTTGTGGCGGTCGATGATGCGGCTTATGAATTGTATACATATCTGGATGATGTTGCCGGAAATTATGCGGACAGTATCAATAAAGTTGCTTCGGCATTGGACGGCAAGGCAGATGTCTATGATATGGTGATTCCGCTCAGTTCGGAAATTACATTCCCGGATAATCTGAAGGATGAGATCAATTCTTCCGATCAGCATCAGGCAATGCAGGATATTCAGGCGAAGATGAATGACAAGGTAAAGTCGGTTGATATCTATGATGCCTTAATGCAGCATCGCAACGAGTATATTTATTTCCGCACGGACCATCACTGGACAGCGCTCGGTGCATACTATGCGTACCGGCAGTTTTGTGAGACGAAAGGAATTGAACCGGAAGATTTAACCGGATATGAGACAAAAGAGTTTGACGGATTCCTTGGTTCTTTCTATAATGATACTAGTGATGCAAAGTTAAAAGCAAATCCGGATGTGGTTACGGCATATCTGCCGCATGACGAGAGCGTTCTTCATGTGACAGCGTCAGACGGAACGAAATATGACTGGCCGGTAATCTATGATGTTTCCAATTATGGTGCGGGACTCAAATACAGTACGTTTATTGCAAGTGATAATCCATACACGGAGATAGAAAATAAGTCCCTGACGGACGGCAGCTCCTGTGTGGTTGTAAAAGAGTCCTTTGGAAATGCGTTTATTCCGTTTTTGGTTGACCATTACCAGACAATTTATGTAATCGATTATCGTTACTGGACAGGAAGTGTCAGCAAGATTGCTGAGGAAAAAGGCGTTTCGGACGTGATATTCCTCAACAACCTGTCGATGATCCGGAACAAGAGCCTGGTCGGAAAGCTGCATCGGATTTCGTAATATACGGCAGTAAAGAAGGAGGGAGATCCCTTGGTTAAGTATTATAAGACAGACGATCGCAAGATCCACGAAGAAGAGATGATCCAGAATGGAGTATGGATCCAAATGGTAAATCCAAGTGTCGCGGAGGGCCAGATGGTCGCGGATGCTTTGGATGTGGATATTGAAGATGTGCTGGCTGCACTTGACGAAGAGGAAAGTTCCCGTATCGAACTTCAGGATGGGTATACGTTAATCCTTGTGGATATTCCATCGATTGAGATTCGTCACGAAAAGGAATCCTATACGACGATCCCTCTTGGAATCATTATTACACAGGATGAAATTATTACGGTCTGTACGGAAGATACTCCGGTGTTACAGGCGTTTTTAAATAATCGTGTGAAGGAGTTCAGTACAAAGAAGAAGCTTCGCTTTGTTTATCAGATTCTGTATCGCATCGCCGTGCTTTATCAGAGTGATCTTCGTATCATTGACAAGATGCGTACCGAGATTGAGGAACGTGTTGGCGATGATACCGAAGAGGTCGATCTGATCGCGCTTCATGAGTTGGAATCCACACTCGTATATTTCGCGACATCTCTTCGGGCGAACGGAGTAGTGCTTGATCGACTGACAAGATACAAGAGACTGGAGCAGTATCCGGAAGACAAGGAACTATTAGGAGATGTCATTGTCGAAAATAAACAGGCTATTGAGATGACCGGAATCTATCGAGATATCATCAATGGTACCAGAGAGCTTCTTTCGTCTGTTATCGATAACCGGATGAACAGTATCATGAAGTCATTGACAGTCATTACGTTGATTATGGCTATTCCGACGGTTATATCCGGAATCTATGGAATGAACGTGGATTCGAACTGGGTGCCTCTGGCACATGTACAAAACGGATTCGGCATTATTTGCGGAATTATTGTGATCATCTGTGTGATCATCTTTATCTTCCTGCGAAAGAAACGTATTTTCTAGAAAATGTAAAAGACGTTGACTATTCCGCAGGTAACAATCATACAAATCTAAAATAAAAGCGTGACTTGAATCCCAAAAGTCACGCTTTTATCTATCCCTAAAATTTGATATCAATTTTTTATTTCGCCTGAAAACGTCCACTCGCTCCACAAGGAAGGACAAGTCCGTTGGATGATACCGGAAGCCCGATCTCTTCCGCTGTAATTGTTCCGTTGTATTTGCCGAGAACGGTATGCATCATGTAGGACAATACCGCAGGCTGAAGTCCGGTTGTGTAAGAGTTGATCAAAAAGAACAGCGGATCATCCGTCAGAATCTGAGAGCAAAGCTGTACGAGCGGATAAACACTCTCCTCGATTTTCCAGATTTCCCCTTTCGGTCCCCGCCCGTAGGAAGGAGGGTCCATAATGATCGCATCGTAATGATTGCCACGGCGGATTTCACGCTCCACAAACTTCACGCAGTCATCCACAAGCCAGCGGATCGGGGCATCACCGAGTCCGGATGATACGGCATTCTCTTTTGCCCAGGTAACCATACCCTTGGAAGCATCCACATGGGTAACACTTGCTCCGGCAGCTGCTGCAGCGATCGTTGCGCCTCCGGTGTATGCGAACAGGTTTAATACTTTGACCGGTCTGCCGGCTTTGACAGCATCTGCGATCAATGTTGAAAACCAGTTCCAGTTGGCTGCCTGTTCCGGGAACAGACCGGTGTGTTTGAAACTGAACGGTTTCAGGTGGAAGGTCAGTTCCTTATTAATAGGAAGATTGTAATGGATCGTCCACTCCTGTGGAAGGTCGAAGAATTCCCATTCGCCGCCACCCTTGGAACTCCTGTGATAATGTCCGTTCATGCGCTTCCAGCCTTTTTCACGCTTCGGGGTGTCCCAGATGACCTGCGGGTCCGGACGGACCAGTAAGTATTTGCCCCAACGCTCCAGTTTTTCACCCTGTGAGCAGTCGATGACTTCGTAATCTTTCCATTTATCTGCTAACCACATTTTTAAATCCTCCTATATAGTGATCGTGTTTCGATTGTTGGCCGCACAAACCGTGTAACCGGTAAAGTGCTGTCTCTTATACACATCTCCGAGCCCACGAGACGCGTAGTA
>URQG01000186.1 GCA_900549895.1 uncultured Lachnobacterium sp. | reverse complement strand
CCAGCGGCGGCACGTTTCCTTCGAACGTCCATTAAGGCAGACACAAAATCACTCGGACGCAGTCTGTGTCTCGGCGAACAGCCGCCTTCGGAATTGTCCAAACTTTGGCGGACATAAATCATAAAATAAGCGAAACGGGCACTGCGCCAAATTCGTGATTCCGGATAACTAGCCTTCAAAAAACGATGGATATCACTCGAGGTAAAATCGAAATATAATAAAAGGACGCGCACGACCAGGAGACGGATCGAGGCAACTTGACGCAATAGAGGCGGCGCCATGCAGAAAAGGAAACCGGCGAGGCGTATGTAAGAAGCAGGTGTTGCAGAATATAAAGGAGGATACAAAGGTGGTAATAAGGGATGTGAATTTGGAGACCGTATGTGGAATTACGAGTACGATTCCGGATAATCGGATGGATGAAGTCGCATTTGCAGGAAAGTCGAATGTAGGAAAATCTTCATTGATCAATGGGCTGCTGAATCGTAAGGCTTTAGCGAGAACGTCATCGCAGCCGGGGAAGACACAGACGATCAACTTCTATAATGTCAATAACGCCATGTATCTGGTAGATCTGCCGGGATACGGTTACGCAAATGCGAATGTGGAGATCAAGGCAAAGTGGGGACAGATGATCGAGAATTATCTTCATACATCCAAGAAGCTGAAAGCCGTGTTCCTGCTCATTGATATCCGCCACGAGCCATCCGAAAATGATCAGATGATGTATGAGTGGATGGAGCATCAGGGTTTTGCTCCGATCATTATCGCAACCAAAGCGGACAAACTGAAAAGAGGTCAGGTAATCAGGCATGTTCAAATGATCCGTGATGTGCTCGGCGTACAGGAAGATACGATCGTGATTCCGTTTTCTGCAGAGACAAAGCAAGGAAGAGAAGAAATTTGGAATCTGATCGAGTCTCTCGTTGAATTGCCGGAAGATCCGAAGGCAGTGAAGCGGGAACAGGAAAAGTTAGCGGCAGAGGCTGCGACAGAATCTACAAGAAAGCCACGGTGGAAGTCAACCGATCGTCCGGTGGCAAAGAAGACACTTAAGAAAGAAAAAGCCAGGAAGGCATCAAATAAAAAGAAAGCGAAGAAGAAGTAGAGTATGAAGAAAAACAAATATGTTTTTGTGCTGATACTGCTTGTTGCGATCACACTCATCAGCGGACTTCTGACCAATGTGTATGTCAATCGGAGCGGCAGTAAGCAGAACGATCACGCTTTGACCGTTGTGACATCCTTCTATCCGATGTATATTGCCACACGGAATGTGATCGGTGATGCAGAGGGGGTACATCTGCAGAACTTAAGTGAACCGCAGACCGGATGTCTGCATGATTTTCAATTGACTCCGGAAGACATGAAGCTTCTCTCCGGGGCGGATGTGTTTGTCATCAATGGTGGCGGAATAGAATCCTTTATGAAGGATGTAGCCAAATCGTACCCGGATCTTACGATCATTGAGGCCAGCAAAGACATCGATCTCCTAGAAGATGAAGGAGAGGAAAATGCACATGCGTGGATGAGTGTTGCAACGTATGAGCAACAGGTTGCCAACATAGCGGACGGGCTTGCGGCGGCAGATCGGGAGCATAGTGCTTTGTATCAGAAGAATGCGGATGCATACAAAGATAAACTTGATGCGCTTAAGGTGCGTCAGCAGGCGATCGCCGAGAAAGCGAAGGGACAGTCTGTTATCCTGTTTCATGAAGCATATGATTATGTGGCAAGTGATTATGGCCTGAATGTTGCATATATACTGGATTTGGATGAGGAACGCCAGGTCAGTGCGGGTGAGGTCGCAGATGTATTGGCTGCGGTGCGGGACGATGGTGTCAAATATATCCTTGCGGAAGAACTGTACGGTAAAAGTATGGGGGATACCGTTGAGAAAGAGACGGATGCGAAAGTCATTTATCTGGATGCACTTAATCGTGGCGATTACGATGCGGACAGCTATATTGAAGGCATGTCAGCCAATATTGATCTGATGGAGAACTATTTTGATAAATAAGAGTTACGATTCTGGTTTTGTAATTGGAAAGGCAGAATTGCAAGAAGTAAGAGAAAGGAATCTTAGATGCGTAAGATCATAAAGCCATGTGGTTTTCATTGTATCAAAGTGAATCATCTGGGTGTGCGATTTAATGAGCAGGTCGTGCTGGAGGATGTCAATCTGCATATTCACTGCGGCTCATTGAATGCGGTGATCGGTAAGAACGGTGCGGGTAAATCGACGCTCATCCGTGCGATGCTCGATAATGTGCCGCATACGGGAGAGATTGAGTTTCGTGATACCAAGGACGGCAAGATGCAGAAACTGAAGATCGGTTATGTACCGCAGTCGGTTAATATTGAGAAAAATACGCCGGTCAGTGTGTACGATCTGCTGGCAAGTTACGAGTCACGTTATCCTGTATTTTTACCGAAGAGTAAGAAAGTGTATGAGGAGATCAAAGAGAGCCTGCGTATTTTTGAGGCGGATGATCTGATAGACAAGCAGGTATGCAACCTTTCTGGAGGCCAGTTGCAGCGCGTGCTTTTGTCGCTTGCAATCATGGATGAACCGAATCTGCTTCTTTTGGATGAGCCGGTGTCCGGTATTGATCAAAACGGTATGGAACTTTTCTATAAGACGATGACATATCTGAAGGAACATTATGATCTGGCAATCATTCTGATCTCACATGATCTGGATTATGTGGCGCGTTATGCGGATCACGTCGTGCTTCTTGATAAGACGGTCTTGAAACAGGGGACTGCGAAGGAAGTATTTTCGAGTCCGGAATTCGAGAAAGTCTTTTTGGCAGCGAATGAAGAAAAATGGATCAAGGAGGATGACAAAAATGATTAACTGGTTATCCTGGCTGGATTTTGGATTTATGAGAAATGCATTGATCGCGATCCTTATCATTACACCGCTTTTCGGTCTGATGGGAACGATGATCGTCAATAAGAAGATGGCATATTTCTCGGATGCACTCGGACATTCTGCGTTGACCGGTATTGCCGTGGGCGTAGTGTGCGGGCTCGCGGATACCAATATATCGATGGTGCTTTTTGCAATCGTTTTTGCGTTGCTTTTGAATCAGATCGGAAGCTCGAACAAAGCATCCGCAGATACAATCATCTCGGTGTTCTCCTCCTGTTCGGTTGCGATCGGACTTGCAATCCTGTCCAAGGGCGGCAATTTTAGCAAGTATTCGAGTCTTTTGGTCGGAGATGTGTTAAGTATCACAAAGCGTGAGATCGTATTTCTTGCGGTAATTTTTGTTGTGACCATTGTATTCTGGCTGTGTTGCTTTAACTGGCTGAATGCAAGTTGTATTCACCGTGCGCTTGCGGCGAGCAAACGAATTCCGGTACGGCTGATGGACAATCTGTTTGCGGTGCTGGTTGCTTTGATCGTAACTTTGTCGATCAAGTGGGTCGGCATCCTGATCATTAATGCGCTATTGATCCTTCCGGCGGCATCAAGCCGTAATCTGTCGGAGAATATGAGGGAGTATCACTTTTTCTCGGTTGTGTTCTCCCTGTTTTCCGGAGTGTTGGGACTCATCCTGTCATATTATACGAATGTGGCGACAGGTCCGATGATCGTAATTATCGCATCGATCATTTTTTTCAGCACCTATTTATTCGGGCGCAGGCAATAATGGTTTGGATTTAAGAATTTCGGAGTCATAAGGCATAAATAGGAGGAATTAGGAAAATGCTATCAATGATCGAGTCGGTCAATAATGTGGTCAATAATTTTATATGGGGTGTCCCGGCGATGATCTGTATCATCGGCGTGGGATTATTCTTAAGCTTCAGGACCCGTTTTATCCAGATTCGCAAATTCGGATATGCGATGAAAGTGACCTTTGTACGTATGTTCAAAAAGCGCGAGGCATCGGACGGAGCACTTACACCGTTTCAGGCGGTATGTACCGCTTTGGCGGCCACGGTGGGAACCGGAAATGTTGCCGGAGTTGCCGGCGCAATCGCAATCGGAGGGCCGGGTGCGGTATTCTGGATGTGGATTTCAGCGTTGCTTGGAATGTGTACGAAGTTCTCGGAAGTGGTACTTGCGGTACATTTTCGTGAAACGAACGCAGATGGTGAACTGGTTGGCGGTCCGATGTATTACATTAAGAATGGTTTAAAAAAGCATTGGCACTGGCTGGCGTATCTGTTCTCCATGTTTGGCGTATTGACGGTATTTGGAACCGGTAATGCCACACAGGTGAACACGATCACGACTGCAATTGATTCCGCTTTGTACAACTATCATCTCCTTCCGGAAAGCTTTGCACCAAAACTGAATCTGATCCTTGGCTGTCTCTTATACACATCTGACGCTGCCGACG
>URQG01000185.1 GCA_900549895.1 uncultured Lachnobacterium sp. | reverse complement strand
GCCGTGTCTCAGTCCCAATGTGGCCGGTCACCCTCTCAGGTCGGCTACTGATCGTCGGCTTGGTGGGCCGTTACCTCACCAACTACCTAATCAGACGCGGGTCCATCTCACACCACCGGAGTTTTTCACACTGCATCATGCGATGCCGTGCGCTTATGCGGTATTAGCAGCCGTTTCCAACTGTTATCCCCCTGTACAAGGCAGGTTACCCACGCGTTACTCACCCGTCCGCCACTCAGTCACAAAATAATCAGTCCCGAAGGAAATCAAATAAAGTGCTTCGTTCGACTTGCATGTGTTAAGCACGCCGCCAGCGTTCATCCTGAGCCAGGATCAAACTCTCATGTTAAAAAGTTTTGTCCTGCCAGAATTAAATCTGGCTGTTAATCAGAAACAATGTCCTGATTTACTGTTTTAAGGTTGCTTCTTTTATAGAAGCGTTCTTGAATGATACAACATTTTCGACAAGCGAAATATCGCTTCGCAATGATTCGTTTCACAAATCATTACATTTCTCAAAATCTTTCAAGGTTTTTCACTGTTCAGTTATCAAGGTTCTTTGTTGTCCCGCATCTCGCGGTCAGCTTGATTATATTACCATGATGTAAATTCGTTGTCAACACTTTTTTACATCTTTTTTAAAATATTTTCAAGCGAAGCGGAGAAGGAGGGATTTGAACCCTCGCGCCGCTATTAACGACCTGCACCCTTTCCAGGGGTGTCCCTTCGGCCAGCTTGGGTACTTCTCCAAAATATAGCTGCTCAAATCATTCTAAAAATATTATCGCTATAGAGTAGAAAAAGAATTCTTTCGAATTCTTTTTCATAAGGTGTTGCCACCAAACGGAGAGGGTGGGATTCGAACCCACGTGCCCTTGCGGACAAACGGTTTTCAAGACCGCCTCGTTATGACCACTTCGATACCTCTCCATGTTTTTTTCTCGCCTTGATCAGCGCAAGACATATATTACCATCAATGCTTGTCAGTGTCAACCGATTTTTGCATTTTTTTGCATTTTATTTTTGTACGAAATTTCAATCTGACGCAAAGACGCATATTCACAGACTTTTTCCAAATTATCGGTTCAGAAAGATTTTGGCAACATCCATATCTTCCGGTGTCGTAATTTTGATATTTGTATACTTTCCCCGAATCAAACGTACTTTCTGTCCCGTCATCTGTTCTACGATCATTGCATCATCTGTAATCGGGGCACCTAGAGTCCCAGCCTCTAATCGCTCAAACAAACGTGCATACGCCCGCATCAAAAGCACACGTTCAAAACACTGCGGTGTCTGTACTGCCCATAACATGCTTCGGTCCGGTGTCTGCGCCGCATATCCGTCAGTGTCTATCACCTTGATGGTATCTTTGACAGGTGTTGCAAGCACACACGCTTTTTCACGTGCAACACTCTCCATACAAAGGCGAATGCTTTCTTCATCGATCAGCGGGCGCGCTCCATCGTGAATCAGGACATATTCTGCCTCTGTCGCCTTCAGCCCCTCATATACAGACAGATAACGTTCTTCTCCTCCACCTACTACAGCACAAACTTTACGGAATCCATATTTTTCTACAATATTCTTCCTGCAAAATGCGACATCTTCCGGAGCTGGCACGAGCACGATTTCATCCACATCACTCTCTTCAAACGCACGAAGCGCGTAATAGATCACCGGATATCCGTCGAGATCCATATATTGTTTTGGTATATCACTGTGCATACGGCTTCCGACTCCCGCCGAAAGCACGATCGCTGTATAATGCATTTTACCCATTCTTCCTGTCATTCTATTGGTTCTTTGCTCTAATCACCCAACTTGAGATTGGGCACAGCATTAAGATCCAGTCCCGCTCTCTTCCCTGCGATAAAATCATAGTATGCCGCTGCACCGATCATCGCCGCATTGTCAGTGCAAAGGATGGGCGAAGGATGATAAAAACGCACGCCTTCCTCCTTGCACATCTGTTCCATTGCGCCACGGATAACCCCATTAGATGCCACTCCTCCCGCAATTGCAAACTGTTCCATGCCAAATTCACGGATTGCGTGACGCGCATGATCGACCAAAACGTCCGTTACCGACTTTTGGAAAGAAGCCGCAACATCCGCCTGATTGATTTCGATTTCTTTCATGCGACATCCGTTCAGATAGTTTAATACAGCAGATTTTAAGCCGCTGAAGCTGAAATCATAGACTCCATCTGCGACTTTTGCGCGAGGAAAAGCAATCGCATCCGGATTTCCTTCATGCGAAACTTTCTCAATCTTCGGTCCTCCCGGATAACCGAGTCCGATTGCACGTGCAACTTTGTCGAATGCTTCGCCTGCAGCATCGTCTCTCGTTCTTCCCAGAATTTCATAAACTCCGTAATCCTTCACCTTAACAAGATGTGTATGTCCGCCGGATACAACAAGACATAAAAACGGTGGTTTCAGACCCGGATTCTCGATGTAATTTGCGCTAATGTGTCCCTCAATATGATGAACTCCCACCAACGGAATATTTCTTGCATAGCTGATTGCTTTTGCCTCGGCAACGCCGACTAACAATGCTCCAACCAATCCTGGTCCGTATGTGACACCGATCGCGTCAATATCATCCAATGTCATCGAAGCATCGGCAAGCGCCTGTTCGATCACCTGATTAATTTTTTCAATATGCTTACGCGATGCAATCTCCGGAACAACGCCTCCATACAACGTATGCAGAGCTATCTGCGACGAAATCACATTCGAGCGCATATCGCGTCCGTTCACTACAACCGCTGCTGCAGTCTCGTCGCAGGAGCTTTCAATTGCAAGTATTTTTATTTCAGAATCTGACTGATTGCTCATTCTCTCAAAACCTCTTCTAATTTGTTTCTTCTTGCGTGTTCGGATCCTTGTCGATCTGATAATACGTCAGGATCTTCCACTTTCCCTCGTCATCCTTACGCAGAACATACATTTGATACGTTCTGGTAAATTCTTTCTTTTCCTTTACAAAATAAGTTGCTGTCACATATGCCAGCTTGTCCCCCTTATCCGGGTCCGTTGTAAAAAGTACATCATCACTGTCGCACACACTGCTTTGGCGAATTTCACGATCTCGTTTCTTATAATCGGCAATCTCCTGTTCAACCGCCGCTTTATATGTATCGTTCGGATTATTTTCAAGCAGTTCGTCATCCATCAAGCCTCTCGCCTGTTCAAGCAGACGTTCAAACTCCTCATCCGTATATTTTCCTTCGTAATAGCTCAGGATAATCTTATTATAAAACTTTACCACCTCGCGGGGTGTGGATGGATAATCGCTGTCCAGATCACGTGTCGTAATTTTCTCAATTTTCGTCAGATCCCCGGTTTCATCCGGATGTACGCGAACCTTTGACTTCAGCAGATAATAACTGCCGCATACCAGTACCGTACATAATAATGCAAGAAAAACGATCCCAATCCTTCTTTTCATCTGTTAACCCTCCTCAAACGCAAGTTCCACGCTTTTGCCATCTTTTCCAAGATAAGAATTTTCAAAAATGCGACGCACCTGCGGCATATATTCCTCCGCATGTACAAGCGACGGTGAAAAATGTGTCAGCCACATTTCCTTTACACCCGCCCGTTTTGCCATCTCTGCCGCCTCGTAAAATGTCATATGTTTCTTTTGTTTTGCCTTAGCTATCTTATCCTTCTCCGCATACATTCCCTCACAGATAAACAGATCTGATCCTTCAGCAGCTTCTACAATTCCATCCGTTGGACGACTGTCTGTACAATATGTGACTTTCAGTCCTTTTCTCTGTGGCCCGAGCACCATCTGTGGTGTGTAAGTCACGCCATCCTGTTCGATCACTTCGCCTCGTTGCAAAATGCTCCACAACTTCATCGGAATATTCTGGTTCTTAGCTCGCTCCACCGAGAATCTTCCGGCACGCTTGATCTCAACCGAATAACCATAGCAAATCACCTGATGTTTCACACGAAATGCATGAATATGGTATCCATTGAGTTCGATATCCTGCACATCATCCTCCAGTTCAATACACTTAATTTCAAACGGGAGTTCCGGTGCAATTGTTCGAAGCGCATTCACGACACGAGTCAATCCCTTTGGACCAATGATCGTAAGAGGTTCCGTTCTCTCCGCGTTGCCCATTGTAAGTAAAAAGCCAGGCAACCCGCTGATATGGTCCGCATGAAAATGCGTCACACAGAGAATATCGATCGGTTTAAAGCTAAGCCCGGCCTCCTTAATGGCAATCTGGGTTCCCTCACCGCAATCGATCAGTAAACTGCTTCCATTGTATCGCAACATCAGTGACGTCAGCCACCGGTACGGAAGCGGCATCATTCCAGCCGTTCCCAACAAACATACATCTAACATGAACTATCTTCCTACTGTCTCTTATACACATCTCCGAGCCCACGAGACGCGTAGTAATCTCGTAT
>URQG01000184.1 GCA_900549895.1 uncultured Lachnobacterium sp. | reverse complement strand
GGAATATTCCATAAAACCTTCACCCAGAACTTCACGCACATCCGATACGATCACAAATGCATCCGGATCCACATCGTTGACAATTTCCTTAAGCTGCACGATCTCTTTTCTGGAGACAACGCAATATAGTACACACTTGTAATCCTGCGTATACATTCCCTTAGCATCCATTCCCGTCACTCCGCGCCCCAACTCATCCATCACTCGCGCGGCAACTTCCTTATGATGGTTCGTAATGATCAATGCCGCCTTAGAATTCTTAAAACCTTCCAGAAAACCATCCGACACTTTTGTCGACACAAAAATGGATACGACCGCATATAACGTTGATCGGAGACCAAATACATACAGACCCGCGATCACGATTGCCGCGTCCATCACCTGCATGATCTGTACAACCGAATAATGACGCATTTTTGTCTGGATCAGTGCTGCAACCATATCGGTTCCTCCGGTCGTTGCCCCGGCACGGAGCACGATTCCCATTCCGACTCCCGTAAAGACTCCTCCGAACAAAGCCGCCAATAGATAATCATCACCGGAAAGATCCACTCCGGGGATAATATACAACCACACAGATAACATTATCGTGGCAAAAAGCGTTCTTCCTACAAACTTCTTTCCAAACTTCACATAAGAATAGATAAATACCGGAATGTTCAATACAATATTGGCAAACCACAGAGGAATGCCTCCACTGATCACAGATTTTGTTATATTTCGTATAATAATCGTAAGACCTGTAAATCCCCCCGTTACCAGTCCGACTCGGTCATATATGCATTGAATTGCCAAAGCCATAACTGCGGTTCCAACCAAAATCAAAACATAATTCCAAGCAATCTGTTTTGTCCTATTCGACATATTATTCATTGTCCTGTTTCTCACTATAATGATTTAAATGTTTTTCCAGCTTATGGATCCGAAACATCTTGCGGATTCCGTTCGCAAATCCTCGTTTCGGTTCCTCAAGTTCCATGGTCCCCATTCCATACCATAATCCTGCGGAAAGTTTCTCTCTGTTTTCCATCAGAAAATGTTCCTGCATCGGACTTGGGATTACACTGATGATCACATCCGGTGTCTGAGAATTAATTTCATTAATAAGCGCATCTAAATTTCCCGAGCATTCCTCAAGCGCCTCCGCTCCAATCACATTACACTTTGCATACAGTTCCATAATACGATTGCACATCTGCTGTGTATGTTCTGCCTTCTCTCCAACGACAAAAATAGTTTTGTGATTGCGTTCGATACGTTTCATCATCTCATAAAAGAAATCATGATGGTCAATTTCGTGCTTTCTCTGGTAAGAATCTGCACCGACCGCTTCCAAAATTTCCCTCTCCGCGATCACAGTATGTTCTACCGAAGCAAGAGCCTCCCTGATCACCTCGTCCGATTCAGCCTGAATCAGCATATCCATATTCACTTCTTCAATTGTATGGAATCCACTGTCAGACATCTTTTTTTCCACATTCATGATCGTTTCACGAACGGTATAATTATCCAACTCAATTCCCGCAACATCAATCGTTTTAATCATAACGCCTCTAGTATATCAAAATTGGGGGATTTTGGCAACGCACACATTTTTCAATGTCTTTTCTGTTTTGTCCGACAATTTAGGACATTTTAATATGTTTTTTTGACATTTGAAATGTCAATATCTTTTTACATTTTTGCCATCTTTCGACAAAATTTATGATTTCTTAACAAAACAATCGTTTGTTCTTTCAAAAAAAATGCGCAAAAATATTGCATTGATTTTGTGGATAACGTGAATAACTTCGTGTATAACTTCATTTTTGGGCATTTTCGGCGATTATATTGTGGATAACTTTTTCACAACAACGCTCTGCCCTTTTCCACAAATCACTTTTCCTGCAATCTTTTTGTGCATTTTGTATATTTATCAAATTTTACGTTCCTGCATCCAGCAGTAAATTCAAATAAAATACTGCATTTGACAAATAATTACGGCAATTCCACCGTAACAATTTCCGAGTACTCACTTGATACATTGTGTTTCTTATCTTTATAGAAAGAAGAAACTCGATACTCTACGGAACCTGTCACACCGTTTTCCGCTGGTTCATACACTGTTTGATCTGCAGCTTTGATCTCTGCGATCTGAACAAAGTCGTCTTCTCCTGCAATTCGTCGCTCGACACGGTATCCGCTCACATTCTCGGCTGCATCCCATCTAAGCATCCATGTTCCGGCACTGCTTTGTTCCGCACGCAGTTTCTTTGGACCTGCGAACGGTTGTGAAACCGTCATCGTATTCGACAACACTGTGTAGGTTGTTGCATTTTTGCCTGCACGGTATCCACAAACACCATACTCATAGGTTACCCCTTTTATCAAAGTATTATCCGTATACTGCGTAATTTTACCACCGCTTATTTTCTTGACACGCTGAAACGCAGTCACTCCTTTTTCTCTTCGATATACGCAATAACCATCCACATTGGCGGCCTGAGTCCACGCAAGCTGAACTTCTCCGTCATCTGTAATAGTTGCATTGGTAAGTGCCACCGTTGTTTTCGGGATCAATCCATAATAGGAAGCAATTCCCAGTGCATCTGCCTCTCCCAGTTTCGTCAGCATCTTGTCCGATCCAAGATACTTTGTGCAATCGCTCGCATTACTGATATATGCGTGCTCTACGATCAATCCCGCAAAGCCTGCATTCTTACTGTTTCTGATCACACTATAATAATCTGCCAGCGACTTATCCGGGTATCTGGATCGATTCTCCGAATTGCGGTAAAATACCCCATTATTCTTCAACCCCAAAGCCGCAAGCCTGCTCTGGATCCTCTGTGCAACCAGGTTTCCTTTTGTTCCGATTTTTGAGTTGTAATGTGAATTCGGGTAGTATACACATGCCCCCTTCGTTTTGCTGCTTAATGATGCATTATTATGTAATGCAACAAACAAATCCGCACCGTTCTTCTTTGCAAAAGCCACACGGCCTTCCAGGGTCACAAAATAATCACTCGAACGTGTCAGATATACCCGCACTCCCGTATAAGACTCCAGTTTCTTCTTACATGCTTTTGCGATTGCAAGGTTTGCATCTTTCTCACGATAAAGTTTTCCGTTCCACCTATGTGTCGCTCCACTGTCTCCTCCGCCATGTCCCGGATCAAGTACGATCACGATCGGTTTTACCTGATTCATATTCTGTGCATAAGCACTTGTCTGCGGCACTCCTGTCAAAAGAACTGCCGCAACAACCAGCATTACAAATAATTTCTTTCCTGACTTTTTCCCTTTTTGTTTCATAATTACTTTTTATCTCCTGTTTACGGTGTCATTATTTCACTTTGATTCTGGATACAGAAGAAAAGCCTCCGTAATACGTCGTTCCGTTGTATTTCTTGTATGCACGGATTTTATAACGATATGTCTTTCCCTTCTTCAGACTTTTGTTCTTGTATGTAATTTTGTCCGCACCATTTATTGTCGCAATCTTTTCATACTTCTTCGTCTTTGTGTTCAGACGATAAATTTGATATCCTGTCACATTTTCCGACGCCGCCCACTTTAGTGTCACCGCCGATGCTTTCGTTGAAGCCTTAAGCCTCTGCACTTTATCAGGCTTTGTAACCTGTGATTTGACATTTGAAAAGCTTCCATAATAACTGGTTCCTTCAAAATTCTTATACGCGCGGACCTTATAGCTATATTCCGTTGCTGCAGATAACTTGCGATCTATGTAGGACGCCGGCATGCTCTCCTCGACGGTTGCAATCTTCACATACTTTCCGGTCTGCCCATCCAATCGATATATCTGATATCCCGTCACATGAGAACTCTTCTTCCATGTAAGTTCAATCTCGCTTGCGCCAAGTGTACGAGCCGATAATTCCGCTACCTTGTCAGGCTTCGTCACTGCCACAACTTTCTCGGAGTATTCACCCCAATAGGTATTCGCATTCATTGTCTTGCTCGCCCGAATCTTAAATCGGTATTCGCACGCAGAAGCAAGCCCCGTCACTTCATAACTCGTACGATCTGCACCAACGGTATCCAATTCCTCATACGAATCCGAGTCACTGTTATACCGATAGATCCGGTATCCGTCAGCCCCATTCACACTGTCCCACGCCAGAGAAACCGTCTTACCGGTCTGTTTGTCTACACGGACATTGGTTACCTGTGCCGGGAGGGTTGGTACTGTCAAAGCAGACGAATAGGTTCCGTAATAATTATTTCCTCCAATCGTCCACACACAACGCACCTTATACTGATAATTTGTTCCCGACTGCAGATTCGTATCCGTAAAACCTGTATCCGAAGTTGTCGCAAGATAGTCGTATTGGCCGGTTCCTTCATGATAACGATATACCCGATACGCATCTGCATCATCGGCATCGTCCCATGCCCTGTCTCTTATACACATCTCCGAGCCCCAGAGACGCGTAGTAATCTCGTATGCCGTCTTCTGCTTGAAAA
>URQG01000183.1 GCA_900549895.1 uncultured Lachnobacterium sp. | reverse complement strand
ATCATCCGGTATCGTCCGTTTTGAAAGCCTATCGGATCACGACAAACCCGAATTTGTCTGCATTTTAGTCGATGAGAAGTGACTTTCCAGTCATCTCTTCCGGCTGCTTGAGTCCCATGATCTGCAGTAATGTCGGAGCGATATCTGCAAGACATCCGCCCTCACGAAGCTTGTACTTCGGATCAGCATTCACAAGGATAAATGGAACCGGGTTGGTTGTATGAGCGGTATGAGGCTTTCCTGTCTCATAATCGATCATCTGCTCTGCGTTACCATGGTCAGCACAGATGAAGAGAACACCGTCAACATCCTTGATAGCCTGTACCGCATCACCTACGAGGCTGTCCACACGCTCCACAGCCTTAACCGCTGCCGGGATTACACCGGTATGGCCAACCATGTCCGGATTTGCAAAGTTAATTACGATCACATCGTACTTATCAGACTTGATTGCCTCAACGAGATCCATTCCGACTTCCGGAGCACTCATCTCAGGCTTTAAGTCATAAGTTGCAACCTCCTTCGGAGAATTAACAAGCAGACGGGCCTCATCTACGTTTGGCTCCTCAACACCGCCGTTGAAGAAGAATGTAACATGTGCATACTTCTCTGTCTCTGCGAGGCGGAGCTGCTTCTTACCGCATTTTGCAAGGTACTCTCCAAATGTATTTGCGATATGCTCCTTCTCAAAAGCGATAATCTTGTTCGGGATTGTCTCATCGTAATCCTTGAAGCATACATAGGTTGTCTTAATGAATGGGCGCTCAAATCCTGTAAACTTGTCATCGCAGAATGCACGAGTGATCTCACGTGCACGATCAGGACGGAAGTTAAAGAAGATAACCGAATCATTCTCTTTTACAACGGAAACCGGCTTGCCGTCTTTCACAATAACAGTAGGAAGAACAAACTCATCCGTTACATCCTTTGCATAAGAATCAGCCATAGCCTGTACAGCATCCTCTGCAAGCACGCCCTCTCCCTTGGTCAGGGAATCATACGCCTTCTGTACACGATCCCAGTTGTTATCACGATCCATTGCATAGTAACGTCCGGATAAAGAAGCGATCTGTCCTACACCGATCTCATTCATTTTATCCTGAAGCTGCTGAATATAATCCTTACCAGAAGCAGGCGGAGTGTCACGTCCATCCAAAAATGCGTGAACATAAACCTTGGTCAGTCCCTGCTTTTTAGCCATCTCAAGAAGTCCATACAGATGCTCGATGTGGCTATGTACACCACCGTCAGAAAGCAGTCCCCACAGATGCAGGTCGGAATCGTTCTTCTTGCAATTGTCCATAGCGGCAAGTAATGCCTTGTTCTCGAAAAAGTCGCCATCTGCGATTGCTTTTGTAATTCTTGTCAGATCCTGATAGATAATGCGGCCGGCACCGATATTCATGTGTCCAACCTCAGAGTTACCCATCTGTCCGTCCGGAAGACCTACCGCAAGTCCGGACGCAGCTCCTTTTACAAAAGGATATTCCTTCATTAATTTATCCATAACAGGGGTGTTCGCCAAAGCGATTGCATTACCCTCTGTGTGGTCGCTCAGACCATAACCGTCAAGTACCATTAATACAACAGGTTTTTTACTCATAATCCTTATCTCACTTTCTTTTATGCACTTTTCTGTTACTATAATACTAAATTCGCCAAAAAATGCAAGTTTCTATTACAATTTTCTACTGCAGATTTCCGACCACATCAATTGCTCGAAGTTCAAGATCCGCATTGTCAAAATGCTGACCATACTGTCTTCCGGAGCGGTACAACGGCGGTGTTTCCGTTTCCTTCGACTCATCCCACTCCGCAAACGTTCCATTTTCATCAATCTGTACCCCGCTCGACATATCAGCCACATATTGATAAAAATTCTTACAATCCTCCTCGTTCTCAAGAAGCAGTGTCCGCTTTCCCTTCTGTTCACACGGCAGAAGGCGAAGCTGCAGATTACCGTCCGAATCAATCTGAATCTGTGCAACTGTCGCATAAAGCGTCCCCGTCGAGAACCAGAAATTTCCAAGACTGTACACAATCGGCACACCTTCTATAAATTCTACACCTTGCAAACGATGTGGATGTGATCCAATAATTGCATCTACCCCCGCAGATACATACTCCTGTGCCAAAGCGCGTTGATCCGCATCCTGTTTGATCTTGCCTTCTGCGCCCCAATGCACAAACATGATCACATAGTCGCTGTTGGCACGTGCCTGTTTGATTGCGGCAAGCACGGCTTTCTTCTGCTGTGTCTTGAGCACTCCCGGTGTATTCTCTCCCGCTTTCTTTGTAAAATGATAAAAGCGTTCGATCTCGGTTGCGGAAACAAATGCGATCTTACGCCCTCCGGTAACAAAATACTGCACTGCACTTGCCTCTGCCAGATCGCGTCCGGCTCCGCTGTATACAATACCCTTTTCCTTAAGAGTATCCATCGTATCAAGAAGTCCCTGCTCTCCGTAATCACAAGTGTGATTATTGGCAAGTGATACAATGTCTGTTCCCAAAAAATCAAGCAGATCGGCGTTTTCGGGCTCCGCCTTAAAACTGTATGCCTTGCCTTCCTGCCTTGCAGTCTCCTCCGTAAAACAAAACTCGTTGTTTACCATCGTTATGTCCGCAGATTGCAATTCTTTTAAGATCTCCTGCGAAATGCAGGCATCCACTCCGCCTTTTCGTTTTGCATATTTCATCGTATGCCAGGTCGGATCAAAATTGATATCCCCGACGAAATCGATCAGAATACGATCCTCGGCAGCGGTATCCTTCCACGTCACATTCTCAAGGCGATATGTCTGATACTGATATTCTTTACAGAATTCCAGCCATAATACATGCATTGTACAGCCGGTCATTTGGTACCACAGATCCAGATCAGCATTCTTCTCACGCAAACTCGTTGCGATACTGTCAACAGTTCCGGCACCATAATGTGACTCCAGCCATAAGAAAAAGGATTCGTCCACCGGATAATTCTCATAGAATTCCGATGTTCCGTTTGCCAATATACTATCTATCGCTTCTACAACTTCATCGTAGTTTTTTTCTTTTTCATCATCAGCCTGTCCGGTCTCGGTATTATCCATTGGTGAATCTCCAGGAGATTCTGTAGCAGATTGATCCATCTTTGTCTGCCCCGAGATCGCCGCCATGCTTCTTTGCGCTTTATCCTTCCATTCCGTATTTCCTGCACCGGCTAACACAAGCAGAAATACCAATAAAAAAGCCGCACTTACCAAACGTTTTTTGTTGTTCATAATTGATACTTTATCTCTAGTAAAAAGGCTATTCGCCTGTGGAAACGCCCCAGACGGATAGCCTTCGTTTTCGTTACAATTTCAATTCTAGTAGTTTACGATCTTGCCGAAATCAGCCTTTAAGCTGGCTCCACCAACTAATCCACCGTCAATGTCAGGCTTTGCAAAAAGCTCAGCTGCATTACCGGCGTTAACAGATCCGCCGTACTGGATACGAACAGACTCTGCAGTAGCCTCATCATAAACTTCCTTGATGCACTCACGGATAGCGCCGCAAACTTCCTCAGCCTGGTCAGAAGTAGCTGTCTTTCCTGTTCCGATTGCCCAGATTGGCTCGTAAGCGATAACCATGTTTGCAACATCTGATGCAGCAACACCTGCGAGATCTGACTTAATCTGAAGTCTGATCCAGTCAAGTGTAACACCGCTCTCTCTCTGCTCAAGTGTCTCACCACAGCAAAGGATTGGTGTAAGACCAGCCTCGAAAGCCTTCTTAACCTTCTTATTTAATAATACATCGTCTTCCTTGAAGTACTCACGTCTCTCGGAATGTCCAAGAACAACATACTTAACACCTGCATCTACAAGCATCTCTGCAGAGATCTCTCCGGTGTAAGCCCCCTTCTCTTCGAAGTACATATTCTCAGCACCAACAGCTACGTTTGTTCCCTTAACAGCCTCAACAACAGGTACGATGTCGATTGCCGGTACACAGTAAACAACCTCAACGCTGTCAGAAACTACTAATGGCTTTAACTCTTCAACTAACTTTACAGCCTGACTTGGAGTCATGTTCATCTTCCAGTTGCCGGCTACGATTTTCTTTCTTGCCATGATTCATTATCTCCTAATCATATTTTATCGACATGCTCTCACATGCCATGCTCACAAACTTCATTTGCTTTGCCTCTTTCGCATGCCACGCTCACAAATTCTCATCTGCTTTGCACTCTTTCGCATGCCACGCTCACAAATATCATCTGCTTTGCACTCTTTCGCATGCCACGCTTCCAGATATGCGGCTAGAGCAAGGCGCCCAGCACGCCGACGTACGCACCTAGGTACTTCAAGTGCTGGGCAACGAAGCTATCGCCACATATATGGGAGCCGTAAATTATTTCACAATTCTACTTATCATCTGCGGCTACAACGCCCGGAAGCTCCTTACCTTCTGTCTCTTATACACATCTGACGCTGCCGACGATCTTAC
>URQG01000182.1 GCA_900549895.1 uncultured Lachnobacterium sp. | reverse complement strand
CGAGATTACTACGCGTCTCGTGGGCTCGGAGATGTGTATAAGAGACAGATCTTCATGGATACTGTTTTTGTTTTTCCATTCTTTAAAGTCACGATTGCCTTGATCGTTACCATTCCTTTCCTGTTTGCTTTGATTTTACCGTTTTTGTTTACGGTAGCAATCGACTTCTTGGAAGTTTTGTAAGTTACCTTCTTTACATTGTTCTGATTCAGCTTGCTGTCAATCTTAAACTCCGTTGTTTTTCCTTTTTTAACCGTTGCCTTTGCTTTCTCCGGAGCGATGGTCTTAAGGATTTCTTTTTCAATTCTGGCTGCTTCCTGTGTCGTCAGAAGTACATAATCGCCCTTCTTTCCAAAACTTGCATTCAGATTTCCGTCCTTAACCTTATAGGTCTTACTGTTGACCAGTTCATATTCACCCGTCTTACGGTTGACAACAAATGCCTTCAGTGATTTATTATTTTTCACATTCTCTGCGGAAACGGAAACCGTGTATTTCGCATCACCATTCGCATTCTTAACCTGCACGATGATCGTAAGATCTTCGGTTCCTGCCGCCTCGGTAAGCTGCTTTACCACATCTGCGGTAAGTGTTCCCTTTGATCCCGATACCGTTGCATTTGCGCCAGTCACATTTCCCTGTGCATCCTTTGTTATGGTTACCGATGCCTCAGCCTTCTTATCGCCGGAAACTGTAATTTCCACTTTGGATGTCTCAACGGTTGATTCGTCCGGCTTTGTCTCAATGGTCGCATCCTGTTTTCCGTCCGGTTTCACATCCGGCTTCGTATCCGAAGTTCCCGGATTTACAGACGAGCCGCCGCCATTGCTGCCGGTCTTTCCGGTTAATTCGACCGTACCATATACGTTTGAGCCTGACCAGCCCATTCCGGTCTCATCATACCAGCTTAACGTACCGATACGCTTGCCGTCTTTTGCATCGTTGATCTGGAGTTCCAGACCAATCTTGGTTCCGTTTGCCGGCTTGATATCCGTCCACTTGAAAGCAGCCTCAACCACGTATCCGCCTTCGATTGTTTTTGTTGCAGACTTGACATTCTCTGCCAGACATTTTTTACCATTGAAGGACTGCTCATTTTCATAATTGATACGATACTGCTTATCGTCCTCTCCATAGGAAGCGGTCTTACCGTTGTCCTCGTCGATGAACACTTCAAGAGAATCCTGCTCATGCGTCTGAGCGCCTGTTTTATCCAATGCCGCGTCTTTTACGGTTGCATATACATAGAGATTGTCATCATCCCAGAGAACCTTTGCATTGGCAGAAGCCTCGGAGCCTTTATTGATCGTAAGCGGGATGTTTACCGCATTGTCCCATGCGGCATCTGCATCTGTGTCAACCGAAATTGTTCCGTACGGGATCTGCTCGATGCCCGGCTTCATGGTTGCCACTGCATAATACTTGCTGCTTGACTCCTGCTTTCCGGTCAGATCATTAAAGCTTCCTGTCTCCCCGTCATTGTTTACAACAACATCGAGACTGATCTGCTGTGCAACTTTCAAATCCTTCATCGAAACCTTGACGGTTGCCTGATATCCGCCTGCGATCGCAGCAGCAGCTGTTCTTGCAACCGTTACCTTATCCGGTGTGATATCCGATGCCGAATTTTTTGGATCTACATATACTGTAACGGCATCTGCATCATTTACGGTTGTATCTTTTACTTTTACCTGTACGGTAAGACCGTCTGCATCCCATACCGGGATAAATTCTGCCTGTACCGCACCCTGATCGATCGTATAGGTTTCTCCTGCAATATTGCCATTCTTCGCCTCTGTAATGGTAACCTTCTGAATCGCCGGCTGAAGTTTCGATGCATCCACATAAGCCCAATAAGCAGGCTTTGCTTTATAGTTTCCGTCAAAAAGCAGCGGGCACTGTGCAGAGCCGCTTGCTCCGCCACCGACATTCGACTGGGAATGCAGCCATGAATTCGGCTCAATGACCCCCCAGACGGTAATGCCGGATACGTTTGTTCCTTCCGCCTTTAACGCCTTGATCGCCTCATACAGATTCTTATGGCAGTATGCCATCTTGGTGTATTCGCTTTCCTTTGTAGCCGCTGTACCGTCGTAGGTACTACTTGCCTTAAAATCCAGTTCAGTCAGCTGCACTTTGCCGGCTGCCTGTGCATACTTCTTCGCTACACTCTTAAACTGTGCAGCTGAGAAACCGTCCACATTGTAATGTGCCTGCATACCAAAAGCATCCAGTCTGGTTCCGTCTGCAGACTTCACGTCGTTGATCAGTTTTACGATACCCTCACACTTGGTGTTGTCTGTCTCTCCGAAGTCATTGTAGTAAAGTTCTACATCCTTTGGCGCATATGTGTTTGCATACTTGAAAGCATTGATGATAAACTCGTTGCTTTCATACACATGCCACCAGCTTGAGTTATTGCCATGTCGGATCTCACTGAGCGATTCTGCGGCACTCACTTTATCGGTACGATAGGTGTTACCGATGACTGCCTCATTCACAACATCCCATCCATAGAAGAGTCCGTCATACTTTCCGTTTGCAGCCTCTCCAAAATAATGATCAAACACACTGAAAATAAACCACTTCAGTCTGCGGTTCATAGTCTCTTTATTCACATATGGCTTTGTAATGTCATAGTTCTCATGGAAGAACCATTCCTGTGTCTGTGAATGCCATACCAGCACATGTCCGCGAATACGGATCTTCTGATCCGGATGGGCATTGTTCCACTCAAGGATCTTATCTGCCATCGCATCTGCGCGGGAAAAGTCCAGGCTGTCTCCTGCATCGTTCACAACCGGAACCTGAAGTTCTTCGTTTTCGAATGTAATGTTCTTTGTTGGTACTGAATTGCCATCAATCTGATAATTAAAAAGTGCATCCGGCTTTAACTCGTTTCCGAATGTTACCGCATTGAAATGTTTCTCGACAAGTTCCATCAACGTATCATCTGAAATCTCATTTGACATGATGGCAGTACCTGCGATCGAATCATTTCCAAGACTTTCTGTAACGGATGTTTTCCAATCCGGAATGTCCTTTTCAATCTCCGGTTTTGGCTGTGTAATCTTTTTCATCGACACACCGGTCACGCAGTACGCGCCCTTGACGCATTCACCCTGTCCGTAGTTTGTACCCTGTTCAATAATACGGATCACAATCTGCTCCGCGGTCTTCGGAACATTGAATGTACCGGAAAACTTCGTCCACTCTCCTGCGGTAAGTGTTTTCGTAATTTCTCCGGAAAGAACGCCTGTCGAATAACTTCCAAGATAAGTTGCTTCTCCACCGACTACATAAAACGGCGCAAAATCAACATTTCGCTGTTCTTCCGGTGCGTCTTTGTAATCATCCGAAAGTTTTGCCCAGAACGAATACTGATACTCTTCACCGCATTCCACAGCGTTTGTAATATCCTGTGAGAAACAGTCTCCCGATGCAGCGGTAGCAGGATCACGATTGATCACACCATAAGTTTTCAAGCCGCTGTCACCGATTTCGTTTTCCTCAGTTCCAACCGTGATGGTTGACTTTCCAACGGATGCATTCCATGAAGCGGCTGCCTTGTCGCTTGCGAAATTGCCGTCTTTGATAATGTTATCGCCATAGGTAATCGGGCTTCCGCTTCCTTCTTTTAATTCAAATGTTACACTGATCAGACTAACTGACGAACCAGATCCAGCTTCGTCAGTTGTCATAAGTCCAACTGCATCAACACTACCTTCTCCAGATGGTTCAATCGTATATTCTTTGCTTCCTGTCAAACCATACTGCGTATTAGCGGCTTCTGCATCCTCTCCACCATTATACACTTTTAAAGTAACGGATCCTTTTTGATCTGCAACATGAAATGTAACGGACTTCACATCTGAAAGTGCAATCGCCTCCGGCACTTTCCATTTTACCTGATCATATTGATTTGCAAAGGAAAGCTTCCATTGTCCATCCTCAAGTTTGTGCTCTGCATTTCCCCAAATTACTTCTAGCTGACCCGCGGTGAACGTCTTGGTTGTTGTCTGTGTCTCATCCGCATATACCGTCTCAATACCCCAATCCGACGGCAGCATACCGCCTACACTCGTGAGCATCATTGCCGCGGATAGTGCAATACACGCCCCCATTTTTCCCATTTTCCCCACTCCTATTTTCCTCCTTAAATAGATTTTTGTGCATCTTAATTGTAGCAAAATCAAAGCCGACAAAAACAGGGAAAAACTATAGAAGAACAGCCGACAAATTGCAGTAAAGCAATTCGGGTTTGCCGACTTGGATTTTGAACAAGGAGTGTAATTTGTTGTGATGTTTTAGTGATTTTTTGATAGATACATCACACTATAATTATAGGCCAATCCGCTTTTTCCACATAAATGGGATGTTTTCCAGCATGTTAGCATATTTACTTCACGCTACAGTTATAGTCAGATTCACTTTTTCTTTAAAAATGGTATGTTTTTTAAGTATTTTAGCGTTTTACTTCACGC
>URQG01000181.1 GCA_900549895.1 uncultured Lachnobacterium sp. | reverse complement strand
CGTCTCGTGGGCTCGGAGATGTGTATAAGAGACAGAAGCCGTGCGCTCCGCACAGTTTGTCGGTGTGTATGCCGCATTCTCGATATTGCAGCCGCGATAGATCCTGCCGCCCGCGGCAAGAAGCGCCGCTCCCACCTGAAAATGTGAATACGGTGTATACGCCATCCTGCGCGCAGCAAACGCCTCATTGATCAGGCGCGGTATCATCTCTTTACTTATCATTGGCATCCTCCCGAATCAGAATACGGATTGCTTCCACCGCCGTCCGGATGGCAAGTTCCGTATCATGCGCCTGCTTATTCGGCAAGCCCTTCTTTGCACGTTCCTGGTTTGCTACTACAAGGAAGCATGAACCGACACGCACGCGCAGAAAACTTCCCGCAATAAAAAGCGCCGCGGACTCCATCTCCGAAGCAAGGCATCCCATGCGAAGCCAAGCCTGCCACTTGTTTTCCAGTTCGTAGCTGACCGGCATCACCTCCGGCTCATGCTGTCCGAAAAACGAATCCTTGCACTGTACAACCCCGACATGATAACGGATCTTTTCGCTTTTTGCCGCAGAAATCATCGCATTCATCACATCCACATCCGGCACCGCCGGATACTCGATCGGCGCATATTCCCGGCTCGTTCCCTCCATGCGGATTGCGCCGCTCGCGATCACGATATCGCCGCCTAACACATTCTCCTGCATGCCGCCGCAGGTGCCGACACGAAGAAATGTGTGCGCTCCGCATTTCGAGAGCTCCTCGATGGCGATTGCAGCCGACGGACCGCCGATGCCGGTCGATGTCACGCTGACTTTCACCCCATCGATCGTTCCTGTATAAGTCGTGTACTCGCGATTGTCCGCAACAAGTACCGGATCGTCAAAATGCTCCGCGATCTTCCTGCAGCGCTTCGGATCTCCCGGCATGATCACATACCCTCCAATATCCTCCGGACCGACCCCTGTGTGGTACTGCTTTCCAGAACCTTCTGTATAATCAACCATATGATTCCCACCTTTCTCCATTTGTACCTTTATTGTAACACCTTTCCTAACAGATCCGCCAGTGGTTCCATCGAATTTTGTGCTTCTTTCAGCGTGTTTGTCTGCGCGCCTACCTCGACTAGCAGCGACTTCGGGCAGAAATGCATATTATATCGGTATCCTTTCAGATAGATCCGCCTTGTCAGCCCCGGATAATATTCCGCAGCCGCAAGCTGCATCTGAAAAGAAAAGGCAAGATTGTCTTCTATGTACGGATTTTTCAGATAAGCGATGTCTCCGATCGATGTTGTGCGGCTCAATCCATTAAAAAACATAATCTGAGCCATCTTTTTCCCGTTCTGCTCCGTCACAAGGCGCGTGCTCTCCCCCACGCCGTCCCTGTGCAGATCGATCACCACCTGTATGGAAGGATTGTCTTTGATGATTTTCTCAATCTCCGGAGCAGCATTTGAATACGCATGATCACGGTCCGGCAGATCATAGGTGCCTTTGTGGTGAAGTACTCGAAATCCTTTGTCTTCCAACAGTTTTGTCAGCGTATCGCCAAGTCCTACCACCGACTCGGAAAGATCACCCGGTTTGGAATCCTTATACCCTTCCTGCGAATGCGTGTGATAGATCAGGATCTCGGGGCCGTCCACCGAAGTATCCACCGTCATGTCCGGCCTTAAGAGTTTTTCCACACAAAGCTGATCCTTGCCGATCGTTGTCATATTATCAATCTGATAAAACGTCTGTCGCAGATAATCAAAATCCTCTAATTTTTTACGATTGATCTTTACTTTTTTCTTGCCTTTTTGTATCTTTTCTTCCGGGTCAGACGTCTTGTCTTTCTTCGTATCTTTTTCCGTCTCCCGCGACTTAGTCTCGTCCACTTCCGTTGCAGTTGTCTGAGCCAGGTTTCCACTTGCCGCCTGCTCATTCTCTGCAAGTAACTGCTTTGCCTGCTCATTTTCCATCGCCGCCAGATTTTCATATTGCGTCATGCTTTCCGCCTGGGATTCGTACCAAAGTCTCTGCTCATTGTATGCGATTGCCGGATAGACTGACGTTGTCACATCACGATACACCCCGGGGATTCCCTCCTCTTGCGAACACACGACAGCCGGTACATAAACACGCAATACACCATTATAAAATTTCAGAGACAGATTCTGTCCCATTTTTCCTGCCAAGCCCTCCCCGTAATGGTAAAAGAAGCTGCATAATAACGAAAATACTATAATCAACAGGAAGAACGCGATGCGCCGCCCTTCCTTTTCTTTGCGTCCCAACAAACCATCATCACCTCTTGGCATTATATGTTTGCATTCTCGTCCTTATTACCAAGAAGTGCAATATTAAGGCCCTCCGAAATAAGAAAGCTGAGTTGCTTGATCGAATCGTCAATATTTTTCGGTGTCACAAACAGCCCGTTCAGTTGTGGCGAAAGAAGTTCTCTTGCAAGTTCCTGCCACTCGTGCTCATCGAGATTTTTCAAATCCGCATTCGAACCGGTCTCCGCCTCGATCAGATCATTCATCGCATCTGCAACGATCGTTGCCGCATTCACCACGGTCGGAACCCCAAGTGAAATCACAGGGATTCCCAGACTTTCCTGATTGAGTGCATTTCTATGGTTACCGATTCCGCTTCCCGGCGTAATTCCGGTATCCGTAAGCTGTATTGTACGATTCAGTCTCTTCACATTCCGGGCCGCAAGTGCATCCACCGTAATAATGAAATCCGGCTCCGTCTCCTTGATGATGCCGCGCAGGATCTCCACGCACTCCATTCCGGTCTGCGCCATCACACCAGGCACAATTCCGCTAATTCTGCTCGTTTTCGCATCGGAAAAAGCATAGTGTCCAAACTCATTTATAATATGTCTCGTAATAAACAGATGATCGACCACCTTCGGGCCTAACGCATCCGGCGTCACCTCACGGTTGCCAAGTCCCGCGATCAACACCGAAACATCCATCCCCTCCTCCAAATCATCCGAAACCTTTTTTTCATGGAGCGAAACCATTTGTCTTAATATCTGTGCTAATTCTACAGAAATATCCCGATGATATCCGGCATCTTCCTCAATCATCTCCGGGGCCTCGATCGTCACATAAGTTCCTCTTGGCCGCCCCATCGCTTTGGCTGCATTCTCCGTATCAATAAACACCGTACTGATCACAACTCCATTGTCCTTCTTTTCCTCTTCAAGACGCACGCCTTTTACCTGCCTATGATCCTTCTTCAGGCGCTCCTGCGACTCCAGCGCCAGGTCTGTACGAATCGGATAACTCTCAAGCTGCATGTTGTTCCTCCCCTTTGCCATAATCTGTGCTATTATAATATGGTTTTCCCATTGTTATGTTAACAATTTCCCCACTTTTTTTCAGAATATGTATTGACAGATTCGGATGCTTGGAATATTATAATCTAGTATGTTTGCGATGGAGCGTCCGTGTCTGTTTCACCGCATAGAAACAATAACGATTAATATTGATTTGGAGGTGTACAGATTGGCTAACATTAAATCTGCTAAGAAGAGAATTTTAGTTACAGAGACAAAGACTGCTAGAAATAAAGCAATCCGTTCTGAGGTTAAGACTTCTATTAAGAAGGTAGAGGCTGCTGTTGCTGCCGGAGATAAGGCTGCTGCAGAGGCTGCTTACAAGAGTGCTTCTTCTGTTATTGAAGCAGCTTGCTCTAAGGGAGTTTACCACAAGAACAATGCAGCACGTAAGGTTTCCCGTTTAGCAAAATTAGTTAACGGTGTTGCTTAATTTGTTTTAAAATTTATCACCCTATAAATAAAACGTTCGGTACCGTCATGCCGAACGTTTTTTGTTGTAAAATAAAGTGTGCGCTCGTCGCACTCTTTCGCGATATGTAATGTTCTCACGAAGTGAGGGCATTGCCTACGCAGACGCTCGCGAACGAAGTTCGCTTTTTAATGCGTCTGCTCCTTCGCAAGCGGTATGCTCAGCATAAACTTCATCTCCGCGAGCTGCGCATCCCCGCGGAGCGTTTTGATTCATAGGAAGTAATTTCCTATGAATCAAAAAGGCGTGATTCAACGAACCACGCCTCTGCATATGTGATATGCATACGACCAAAAAGCATTTAACTTCTTATCGTCCAATTGCAAACGGCAGATCATTTTAGCCACACCGTATAAAAGAATAAATCCTACAATGCTCCCGCCACAATTAAAAATAACATCATTGATGTCAATCGTTCTCAATGTAAAACCACCGGTAAAAAGAGTTTCTGCATATTGGAACGACTCAATACATATCCCTAATACAGCTCCGGATAATGCGCTTTTGGTCAAACTATTTCGTTTTGATACAAATGGCATACCTATTCCAAACGGAATGGTCATGATAAGATTCAAAATATCGGTACGTCCAATTCCGTTTGCAAATGGTATAAAATTGATATTTTCATTCACATTAGAAGGCATACCATCAATCATCATGATGGGAAACAATGTTACCTTAATCAATACCATAACTGTCTCTTATACACATCTCCGAGCCCACGAGACGCG
>URQG01000180.1 GCA_900549895.1 uncultured Lachnobacterium sp. | reverse complement strand
CCATCAAAGCACTCACTAATCGGAGCACCTGGAGCAACCATCGGCCATACTTTGTCATCTGCATCAATGATTGCATCAATCACAAACGGCTTCTTACATGCCAATGCTTCTTTCAATGCTGCTTCAAACTCTTCCCTTGTCGTAACTCTGCGAGCCTCTGCCCCCATCGCCTCGGCAAGCTTTACATAATCCACTCCGTCATCAAGAACCGTTGCGGAATAATGTTTCTCATAGAATAATGTCTGCCACTGGCGAACCATACCAAGAACATGATTGTTTACGATCACTTCAATTAATGGGAGGTTCTGTCTTGCGGCAGTAGCAAGTTCATTCATATTCATACGGAAACATCCGTCTCCGGCGATATTGATCACCTGCTTATCCGGATTGGCGGTCTGCGCACCGATTGCAGCGCCCAGTCCGTAACCCATTGTACCAAGTCCGCCCGATGTAAGAAGCGTTCTGGGTTTTTTATATTTAAAATACTGCGCTGCCCACATCTGATGCTGTCCGACTTCCGTAACAATAATTGCATCACTTGCCATCTCGTAGATCTTCTCGACCATATATGGGCCGCTCAGTCCAACCGGTGGATAAGTCAACGGATACTGCTTCTGATAATCCGCAATATGCTCCATCCACTCTGTGTGTCTCTGCTGCTCTAATTTTTCATCGATCTTATCAAGAACCGCCTTCACATCACCGATCACGCTGTGACTTACAATGATGTTCTTGTTGATTTCAGCCGGATCGATATCGATCTGTAAGATCTTTGCCTGCTTTGCAAACTTCTTCGGATTTCCAAGCACACGATCCGAAAAGCGGACACCGATTGCGATCAGAAGATCACACTCACTGACACCGAGGTTCGATGTCTTTGTTCCGTGCATTCCGAGCATTCCGGTGTAACACTCCGACGTACCGTCAAAAGCACCTTTTCCCATCAATGTATCGCACACCGGCGCATCCACGCGCTCTACAAATGTCTTAAGCTGTTCACTCGCTCCGGAAAGTACTGCACCACCACCGACAAAAATATACGGCTTTTTGGCCTTTGTGATCATATGTATTGCCTTCTCGATATCCGTATCATCAAAGGTGCCTTCCTTCGGCTTCGGCATGACCGGTTCTTGTCGCTTGTATTCTACTTTATTTGCAGTCACATCCTTGGTGATATCCACAAGTACCGGGCCCGGTCTGTCTTTTCTTGCAATGGAAAAAGCGCGGCGGATCGTATCCGCCAGCTTTGTCACATCCTTGACAATAAAACTGTATTTTGTGATCGGAGTCGTGATACCTGCAATATCAATCTCCTGAAAACTGTCTTTGCCGAGAAGTGAAACTCCTACGTTACAGGTGATGGCTACCATAGGGATGGAATCCATGTAGGCTGTCGCAATTCCAGTAACGAGATTCGTTGCTCCCGGTCCGGAAGTTGCCATACAGACACCAACCTTACCGGTACTTCTCGCATATCCGTCCGCCGCATGAGACGCTCCCTGCTCATGGGATGTCAGCACATGCCTGATCTCCGGATGCTTATACAATTCATCGTAGACATTTAAGATAGCACCGCCCGGATAACCGAATACGGTATCTACGCCCTGTTCTTTCAGACATTCGATAATAACTTGTGATCCTGTCAACTGCATTTTCTAATCCTCTAATCTATTGTTCTTATTCCTTAATCTCTAATACGGCACCTCTGTTACCGGATGTAACAAGAGAAGCATATCTCTTAAGATATCCTGTTGTAACCTTCGGCTCTCTCGGCTGCCACTTTGCACGGCGCGCCTCCATCTCCTCATCCGGCACGTCAATATTCAGTGTCATTTCAGGAATGTTGATCTTGATGATGTCGCCCTCTTCTACCAAAGCGATCGGTCCGCCGACCGCTGCTTCAGGCGATACATGACCGATGGAAGCTCCTCTCGAAGCTCCGGAGAAACGTCCGTCTGTAATTAAAGCTACAGAACTTCCAAGTCCCATACCTGCGATTGCAGAAGTTGGATTTAACATTTCTCTCATACCAGGTCCGCCCTTTGGTCCCTCGTAACGGATAACAACAACATCGCCTTCCACGATCTTGCCACCCTTGATGGCTGCGATTGCATCCTCCTCACAATCGAAGACTCTCGCCGGTCCTTCATGAACCATCATCTCCTCAACGACTGCAGAACGCTTAACAACCGATCCATCCGGTGCAAGGTTACCCTTAAGTACTGCCAGACCACCGGTCTTACTGTATGGATTGTCAACCGGACGAATAACCTCCGGATTACGGTTAACGGCTGTCGCAATATTCTCACCGATCGTCTTACCGGTTACGGTCATACAGTCGGTATTAAGGAGTCCGATATCAGCTAACTCTTTCATAACGGCATATACACCGCCGGCCTCATTGAGATCCTCCATGTAAGTAGGACCTGCCGGTGCCAGATGACACAGGTTCGGGGTCTTCTCGCTGATCGGATTTGCAAAACTGATATCAAAATCAAAGCCAATCTCATGCGCAATTGCCGGAAGATGAAGCATGGAGTTCGTGGAACATCCAAGGGCCATATCAACGGTCAGCGCATTCAAAATGGAATCTTTTGTAATAATGTCTCTTGCACAGATATTCTTTCTGTACATATCCATAACTGCCATACCTGCATGCTTTGCAAGCTTGATTCTCTCGGAATATACAGCCGGGATCGTTCCGTTTCCGCGAAGTCCCATACCAAGAGCCTCTGTCAGACAATTCATCGAGTTTGCCGTATACATACCGGAACATGAACCGCATGTCGGGCATACCTTATTTTCAAACTCGGTAACATCCTCCTCTGTCATTGTTCCTGCTGCATAGGATCCAACCGCTTCGAACATAGAAGAAAGACTTCTCTTCTGACCCTTAACGTGTCCTGCAAGCATCGGTCCGCCGGATACAAATACGGTCGGAAGATTCAGTCTTGCGGCAGCCATCAGAAGCCCAGGAACATTCTTGTCACAGTTTGGAACCATAACCAGTGCATCAAACTGGTGCGCGATTGCCATACACTCAGTGGAATCGGCGATCAGATCTCTTGTAACGAGAGAATATTTCATTCCCACGTGTCCCATCGCAATACCATCACATACAGCGATTGCCGGGAATACAACCGGTACACCGCCGGCTTCTGCGACACCGAGCTTTACAGCATCTACAATTTTATCAATATTCATATGGCCCGGAACAATCTCATTGTAAGAACTTACGATTCCGACCATAGGTTTCTTTAATTCTTCTGCGGTAAATCCCAATGCATTAAAAAGGCTTCGTGCAGGAGCCTGCTGCATACCGCTTCTTGCGTTATCACTTATCATTTTTTATATTCTCCTTTATCCTTCTTCGACTTTCAGATTGCTCCGTTGCTATACAACTCCCGCAATCTAATCATTTTCTCTCGAAAATATTATACGCGCTCTGCGATCAAATCTCCCATCTGTGCGGTACCGACCTGTGTAATTCCTTCTGTACTCTCTCCTGCCTGCGGCATGATATCAATCGTACGATAGCCCTCCTCGAGTACCTTCTTGACAGCAGACTCGATTGCATCAGCCTCCTTGTCAAGATCAAAGCTGTAACGAAGCATCATTGCGGCACTGAGAATTGTAGCAATCGGGTTCGCAATACCTTTACCGGCAATATCCGGTGCCGATCCGCCACTCGGCTCATAGAGACCGAACTTCGTATCATTTAAACTTGCAGATGATAACATTCCGATGGATCCGGTTACCATAGATGCCTCATCGGATAAGATATCACCAAACATATTCTCGGTTAAAATAACATCAAACTGCTTCGGATCCTTGACAAGCTGCATCGCACAATTGTCGACAAGCATATGCTCATAGGTCACTTCCGGATAATCCTTAGCAACTTCCTCAACAACCTTTCTCCAAAGTCTGGAAGAATCAAGTACATTTGCTTTATCAACCGATGTAACCTTCTTGCGGCGCTTCATTGCAATATCAAATCCACGTTTTGCGATTCTTCGGATCTCTTCTTCATTATATGTAAGTGTATCGGTAGCCGTCATCACACCATCGACTTCTTCTGTCTTACGTGCTCCAAAGTACAGACCACCGGTCAGTTCTCTCATGATCATCATATCGAATCCGTCACCGATGATATCATCGCGGAGCGGACACGCTGCCTTCAGTTCTTTATATAAATATGCCGGGCGAAGGTTTGCAAATAAATTTAACGACTTACGAAGCTTTAACAATCCTGCCTCCGGGCGAAGCTCCGGTGCAAGCTTATACCATGGAGATGTCGATGTATTGCCTCCAATGGATCCCATCAATACAGCGTCACTTGCAAGAGCGGTCTCAATGGCCTCATCCGTAAGCGGTACTCCTGTTGCATCGATCGAACATCCTCCCATCAGGATTTCTGTATAATGAAATTCATGATTGTATTTTTCCCCAATACGATCTAAAACTTTTTTTGCCTCTGTAACAATCTCCGGACCAATTCCATCACCGGAAATCACGCCAATTTGACACTGCATGCTTTCTCCTCTTTTCTTTCAAAAAATCTATTATCTACTAATATAT
>URQG01000179.1 GCA_900549895.1 uncultured Lachnobacterium sp. | reverse complement strand
TCGGCTGCGATGACAAGGTATGGGCGATGGTTGCTCCGGGTGCGGACATCAGTACGGCATTTACCGGGGAGGATTTAGCCGCAGCGCAGTCATAACATGCGTATATGTTTTGTTACAGGGGGCATGGAGGCGGCAGCGTAGGGAACTGCCGTAATAAAAGAGAAAGGAAAGGAATTAGAAAATGAGCAGAGTGTACAATTTCTCAGCAGGACCGGCGGTATTGCCGGAGGAGGTACTGCAGGAAGCAGCAGATGAAATGTTGGATTATAAGGGATGCGGAATGTCCGTTATGGAGATGAGCCATAGATCCAAAGTGTTCGACGATATCATCAAAGATGCAGAGAAAGACTTAAGAGATTTAATGAATATTCCGGATAATTACAAGGTAATGTTCTTACAGGGTGGAGCTTCGCAGCAGTTCGCAGCAGTTCCTATGAACCTGATGAAGAATAAGAAAGCCGGATATATCATTACCGGACAGTGGGCAAAGAAAGCCTTCCAGGAAGCTAAGATGTATGGTGAGGCAATTGAACTTGCATCATCGGCTGATCAGACATTTTCCTATATTCCGGACTGCTCAGACTTAGACATCCCGGATGATCTTGATTATGTTTATATCTGTGAGAACAACACAATCTACGGAACAAAGTATAAGACGCTTCCAAATACAAAGGGTAAGACATTAGTTGCTGATGTTTCCTCCTGCTTCTTATCTGAGCCGGTTGACGTAACAAAGTATGGAGTTATCTATGGCGGTGTACAGAAGAACGTCGGACCAGCAGGTGTCGTTATCGTGATCGCCCGCGAGGATCTGATCACAGATGATGTTCTCCCTGGAACACCTACGATGCTTAAGTGGAAGACACAGGCTGACAATGATAGCTTATATAATACACCACCTTGCTACGGTATCTACATCTGCGGTAAAGTATTCAAGTGGCTGAAGAAGATGGGCGGACTTGAGGAGATGCAGAAGCGCAACATCGAGAAGGCAAAGATTCTTTATGATTATCTTGATCAGAGTAAGATGTTCAAAGGCACTGTAAGAAAAGAGGATCGTTCTCTGATGAATGTTCCATTTGTAACAGGAGATAAGGATCTTGATGCGAAGTTTGTAAAAGAGGCAACAGAGGCAGGATTCGTAAACTTAAAGGGACATCGTACTGTTGGTGGTATGAGAGCTTCCATCTACAACGCTATGCCAAAGGAGGGCGTTGAGAAGCTTGTTGCTTTCATGAAGAAGTTTGAAGAGGAGAATGCATAATGTTTAATTATACTTGCTTAAATCCAATTGCCGGAGTCGGCTTGGATCTGTTTTCAGAGGATTATAAGAAGGTCGATGATCTTGCAGGCGCAGATGCAGCGCTTGTCAGAAGTGCAGCGATGCATGATCTGGATCTGCCGGAAAATTTACTTGCGGTAGCACGTGCCGGAGCCGGAGTAAACAATATTCCGCTCGACAAGTGTGCGGATCAGGGTATTGTTGTATTTAATACACCTGGTGCCAACGCAAACGGTGTTAAGGAGCTGGTGTTTGCAGGAATGTTTTACGCAGCAAGAGACATCGTCGGTGGTATCGACTGGTGCTTAGACAACCAGAACGATGAGAATATTGCAAAGACAGCCGAGAAGCAGAAAAAGAATTTCGCAGGAACCGAGATTTCCGGCAAGAAGCTTGGTGTCATCGGACTCGGAGCCATCGGTGTACTGGTTGCAAATGCAGCAACTCATATGGGAATGGAAGTATACGGATATGATCCATATATTTCGGTTAATGCGGCATGGAACTTATCCAGAAGCGTGAAGCATATCAGCAATGTAGAAGACATCTACAAAGAGTGCGATTTCATTACCATCCATGTTCCGCTTCTTGATTCTACCAAGAAGATGATCGATGCCAAGGCCATCTCTATGATGAAGCCAACCGCTATCGTGCTTAACTTCGCAAGAGATCTTCTTGTTGATGAGGAGGCTATGGTAGACGCACTTGCTGCAGGCAAGATCAAGAAATATGTTTCGGATTTCCCGAATACAACAACCGTTGGAGCTAAGGGATGCATCGTAACTCCTCATCTTGGAGCTTCTACTGCAGAGTCAGAAGATAACTGTGCAATTATGGCAGTACGTGAGATCCGCGATTACCTCGAGAATGGTAACATTATTCATTCCGTAAATTATCCGGACTGTAATATGGGTGCATGCCTGACAGCCGGACGTATCGGTATCCTTCACAAGAATGTCAAGGGTATGATCGCTCAGTATACAACCATTCTTGGAGAGGCTGACATAAACGTATCCGATATGACAAATAAGGCAAAAGGCGATTATGCTTATGCACTTCTTGATCTCGACTCACCGGTTACAGACGAAGTGGTTGCCAAGCTTCGTGCAATCGAAGGCGTACTCCGTGTAAGAGTCGTAAAGTAGCTGTCACAAATCATTTGGAGAATATGAATTTATGGCTAAGATAAAACCATTTCTCTGCGTCAGACCCGCAGAAGATAAAGTGGATAAGATCGCAGCGCTTCCGTACGATGTATACAATCGCGCGGAGGCCAAAGCGGTTGTTACCGCAAATCCGCAGTCGTTTCTTGCAATCGATCGTGCAGAGACGCAGTTTGATGATGAGGTAGATACCTATGATGAGCGTGTCTATGAGAAGGCACATGAGATGCTGGATGCCTGGATCGATAACGGTTCGTTCATCCGCGATCCACAGAATGCGTATTATGTGTATGAACTGACGATGGACGGCAGAGTACAGACCGGAATCGTTGCCTGTGCTTCGATCGATGATTACGCAAACAATGTGATCAAAAAGCATGAGAATACACGTGCCGATAAGGAAGCCGACCGTATCCACCATGTGGATACCTGCAGCGCACAGACCGGACCGATCTTTCTGGCATACCGTTATAACAAAGAGATCGGTGATGTGGTATCTGCCGTAAAGCAGACACCGGCACTGTATGATTTTGTTGCGGATGACGGTATCCGTCACAGAGTCTTTAAGATCGGTGATGCTGCGCAGATTCAGACAATCGAGAAGGCATTTGACGGAATTGATGATATCTATATTGCAGATGGTCACCATCGTGCAGCATCTGCAGTAAAAGTTGGATTCAAGCGTAGAGAGGAGCATCCGGATTATGACGGAACGGAAGAGTTTAACTATTTCCTTTCGGTATTGTTCCCGGACGAGGAACTGATGATCATGGATTACAACCGAGTTGTCAAGGATTTAAACGGAATGACCGAGGAGCAGTTCCTAACTAAGATGAACGAACTGTTTACGGTTGCACAGATCGGCGGAACGATCGGCGATGCACTTTCTGAGCGTGAAGTCCGTCCGACGAAAAAAGGCGATTTTGCAATGTTTATCGGAGATCAATGGTATCGTTGCAGCATGAAGCCTTCGGATATTCCAAACGATCCGGTCGAGGGACTGGATGTATCGGTACTGCAGAATCTGCTTCTTTCACCGGTGCTTGGAATCGGCGATCCGAAGACTGACAAGCGTATCGACTTTGTCGGAGGTATCCGTGGATTAACAGAACTTGAGAAGCGCTGCCATACGGATTGTAAGGTTGCGTTTGCAATGTATCCGACATCGATTCAGGAGCTTTTTGCGGTGGCAGATGCAGGCAGACTGATGCCGCCGAAGTCCACCTGGTTCGAGCCGAAGCTTCGAAGCGGTCTGTTTATTCATGAAATTGAAAGATAATGAATGACATGCAATGACAAAATGATGGGCACAAGAGAAAAAATATGACTTTACAACAGCTGACCTATCTGGTAAAGGTTGCGGAGTGCGGAAATATCACGGATGCAGCCGAACAACTTTATATTTCGCAGCCGAGTCTGAGTACGGCAATCCGCAATCTTGAAAAAGAGATGGGCGTGACTGCATTTAACCGGACAAAAAAAGGCGTGACGGTGACAAGAGACGGAGAGGAACTGTTATCTTTTGCGCGGATGCTTTTGGAACAGGCGGATATTATGAAGGAACATTTCGGGGTTGCCGAGAAGCGTGACCCGAAGTTTAGTGTTTCATGTCAGCACTATTCGTTTGCGGTCAACGCGTTTGTCGATGTGGTGCATGCGTTTGATGCGGATAAGTACAGTTTTATTTTAAGAGAGACGCAGACCGGAGAGATCATTGACGATGTGGCACAGGGCAAGAGTGAGATCGGAATTCTCTATCTCTCGGAGCTCAATGAAGAAGTGCTTACCAAGCTGATCAAAAAGAATGAACTTGAATTTGAAGAATTGTTTGTAGCGGATCCACATGTGTTTTTGTGCAAGGATCATCCGCTTGCAGGAAAAGATCTGATTACGCTTGATGATCTGACTCCGTATCCGTATCTCGTATTTGAGCAGGGAGAGCGCAACTCGTTTTATTTTTCGGAGGAGTTTATCAGCATGCTGGATTTCCCGAAAAATATACAGGTGAGAGATCGTGCAACGCTTTTTAACCTGGTGATCGGGCTGAATGGATTCACGGTAAGCTCCGGTGTAATCGATGAGAAACTGAACGGTTCAAGTACTGTCTCTTATACACATCTCCGAGCCCACGAGACGCGTAGTAATCTCGT
>URQG01000178.1 GCA_900549895.1 uncultured Lachnobacterium sp. | reverse complement strand
GGCCCAAGAGTGGGGCTCGGCGGTCAGGTGATCGAAGGCAAAGAGAAAGAAGATGCCTCTCTGGTGCTGCACAAGCGAAGTCTGTACGAACAGACGATCATGCAGGCATTACAGGAAGCCGCAAAGAAGGCAGCACAGTTGACCTGTGCGAAGATGTATGTCGGCTCCGGTGAATGTAATCTGATCGAGGGAAGAGATATCGAGACACCGCGCGGCTGGTGGATCGGAACAAAAGGATTCGGAGAGTCCAATGAAACAATGACGATCCTGACGTTCCGTGACCCGGACGGTCAGGTGATCGCATCGCTGATCAGTTACGGTATGAAGCCTTGTGTCATCGACAACTCAGAGATGGATGCGGGAAACCGGCTGATCTCCGCCGACGCGCCGGGGCTGTGCTGCAGAAAATTGGAGAAGGCGCTTAATGCGCCGGTTCTGTACTGTACCGCAGCAGCGGGCGACCGGATTCCGGTGAAGACCGCGTGGTATGATCGCGTCGGAGCGGACGGGGAGATCGAGACCATAGACCTTGGTGTAAAGCAGGGTATCGCCTTTGCAGAGGAACTTGCGCAGGAGATGGCGCAAGTGGCACTGATGATTATTGCGGATGCCGGATTGTATGAAGTACAATCCGTTGAGCACCGGGCCGGATCCTTTGAGTGGCAGACGAAGAAGCGTGTGCCGATGCAGCCTTATCGAGAGATTGTTTTCACCTACGATGGGGAGGCAATCCTTCCGGTAGAAGTGATTACACTCGGGGATGTGGCGCTCGTGGCCGGTAAGCCGGAGATTAATGCCTGTACGGAGCGGCAGCTGCAGGAGCGCTCGAAATATCCGCATACGCTGTATCTGTCCATGGTCGGCGGCGGCATGAAATATATGCCGGATCAGGCCTCTTACGAGAGACTTTCCTGGGAGGCGTTAACTTCGATGCTGATGCCGGGAGCCGCAGAGAAATTTGTTGATACAGCAATTCAATTATTGGAGGAGAAATAAGATGGCAATGCCAACACAAACAGAAGAAGCAAAAATAACGATTCTGGATATCCGCATGGCGGTCGCTGTCCTGGTCTGCTTCCTCGTGAGTACAATCTGCAGTAAAGCAGGACTGACGCTCTCTGTTGAAGGCCGGAACATCGAAGTGGTGCAGAAGATGACGATGTGCATCGCATGTATGCTTTGCTGTCAGGACAATACCAAGATCAGCTGGAGAGCCGGTGTCAACCGAATCATCATCACTTTTATCGGTGGTCTGGTCGGTATCTGTGTGATCTTTCTTGACAATCTCATCGGAAACGACTGGGTGATGGCAATCCTTGTTATGCTTGGAATCCTTGTAACATTATTTTTATGCAAAGCAGCAAAAGTACCTTATATCAATGCCAGAATCGGCGGCGTCACATTCATTCTCGTGACCTGTACGTTCCAAAGTACCGCGCGTATCTACTATGGCTGCTTCCGGTTACTGTCAACAATCATCGGCGTACTTATCGTTATGCTGGTAACATGGTGCTTCGGTTTGTTTTCCGGAGCAAAAGAAGGAGGTTCGCATGAGAGTAAAAGAAATTAAAGATATTGACGGATTTTTTAAGATACTGGAGAAATGCGAGGGCAGAGTCGAGCTGATCACCGATGAGAAGGATGTGCTCAATCTTGCATCCAAGCTCACGCAGTTCATCGGTCTGACCCGTGTGTTCAGCAATCCGGACATTAAGGAATATGAGATCGTCTGCTACAACATCGAAGATTATGAGTTGATCAAGGATTACCTTGTTCCTGTAGAGAAATAAAAATGGTTCCCCGGCAGTGATGCCGGGGATTTTTGCCGCCCGGGTCAAGAGAAAGTCGTCCAATCCCTGACCTGATATACATTTTTGCCGCCAAGGTCAGGTAATTCAAGAAATAGCACATCTCACAATGGAATTCGTTCTCTTGCGAAACGAATGGAAGTAGTCTATACTTAGTCCAGACGTTTTTGGGGATAAAAAGACAAGATGAAGGAGTTAGAAAAATAAACAAGTTGATGAAAAGATGCTTGACGTTTGTGCTTGCGCTTGCGGTATCATCGGTTGGCGTGAACGGATCGCCGGTGGAGACGGTAGAAGCGGCAACGACACTAAGCATTACGAAATCTATGCAGATAGTCTGCAAAAAGACTGCGGAAGTGAAGATTCCACGCGGATACAGGAACTGCAAATTTACAAGTTCCAATCCGAAGGTCGCAACGGTCGACAAGAAGGGTAACTTTAAGGCACTTCGACTCGGTGTGACCCAAGTGACGGTGCAAAGCGGATCTCAAAAGAAAAGCTATACGATTACAGTTGTGCCGGCGAAGAAGAGTGATGTCCGTCTGAATCAGGAAATAATTATCAGTGGTCAGAAATGTCAGTTAAAGCTGGTTTCGGACAAATATGATACGAGTCAGGTAAAGTTAAAGTTTTACGGTGCATATTCGGAAATTGATCGGAATGGTAAATGCAAAGGTATAGATGCCTATATTTCATATGGAGATCTTATTTATTCGTACGGTCAATTCTCGAAAAGAATTACGTTATACATATGCGACAAGGATGTGTTTTTTGATGCGATTATGGATCAAAAGTATAACTCGGATGTGTCGGGCAATAGCGCAGGAGTAGAGTATTCACCGCTATTGGATGTGGAATTGGGCGGAAAGTCGTATTCGGTACAGCAATATAAGAAGATGGGATTGACATTTCTTCTGGATGGCAAAACGATGTCGGATAAAGTTGTCTATACTCCGGGAAAACATGTGGCTGCAATTGTTGTTGCCGGAAAGAAGTATACACAGGAATTCAGAGTTTCTTATTCCGTAAAGGAAGCACTTCTCAAGAAAGATGCGACTGGATATTCGGATGAGGGTAAGGCGGTATTTGATGCTGCCTTTGCGGCAGTTGATCAGGTCATTAAGGATGGCATGAGCGAAAAAGATAAGGTGAAGGCAATACACGATTATTTGATCTACCATGCCAATTATGTCAATAATGGGGATTATGAATCTGCAGAGAACTGGGCGTATGGGGCATGCGGCGTATTGCTTCATAAAGAAGGTGTCTGTCAGAGTTATGTGATCGCCTTCTATATGATGACGACAGCCGCTGGATTAGATTGTCAGTATGTAACCGGCAAGGCAAATGGTGGTGGACACGCATGGAATCAGGTCAAGGTTGATGGTACGTGGTACTACATTGACTGTACATGGGATGATCCAGTCGGTGGAGGGTATGAGAATTATGACTATTACCTCTCTACAACCTTGTGGTCAGATCATACAGCCAATAAAATCAGCTATCTTGCCGATGCCGGCAAATATATGTGGGAAACTTATTATCTGACAGGTAAGGGATACTAACGTTAGATAATGTAGATAAAGATAAGTAAACCAAAGGCTATACGCAATGGAAAACCTGAGGTGACCCCTCAAAGTTAGACTTTTACAAGGCGACTTCGGTCGTCTCGTTTTTCTTTATGCAGCTAAAAGATGGAGCCTGTATTGAACAGGACTCATCCATCCCAACTTTTCTTTTATCCGTTTCTCGTTGTAGTATTTTATAAAACGTTCTATTCTTAAATTTAAGTAGTTCTTCTTCTAGTTCTTTTACATGCTCTGCACTTGTATCAACAGAAGATTCTTCAACGGGTTTGTTTTGTGTATTGTCACCAGATGTGTTCAATGTTTTCTTTCGTCCTTTTTTACGTGGTCTCAGCGCATCAGGACCCGCCACTCGAAAGCGATTAACCCAATTGACAATCATTGATGGATTAGTAATTCCTTCTTGTAGAGCCAAATCTTGATACGAGATTTCACTTGATAAATATAACTCTACAACAGAAAGCTTCTTTTCGAAAGAGTAGTTCTCTTTTTTTCGAGAACGTTTTAATCCTTCATCTCCGAATTCTTTATACGCAGCAAGCCATTTCCTGAGCTGAGAATTTGATCCAAGCCCATACTTTGTAGAAAGATACTGTGTACCACCTTCTCCATTTATGTATTCTAGAACTACTTTTTTCTTGAATTCAAAAGAATATTTAGCCATAAAAATACCGACCTCCAATCGTTAGATTTTTAGGTCTAACTTTTGGGGGTCGGTACATTCGCGAATGCGAAGGATAGCCTCTTTTCGATATTATGAGATTGAACAAAATCTTACAACTGGAAATTACTGATATTCTGTGCGAGCATATCTGCAGTATTGCGAAGATTCTCGGTGGAGTCTTCGATACTCCGGAAACTGTTCGCCATCTCGGTCATCGCGGTATTGGTCTGGCTGGTTCCGTCCGCATTTTGCTGCGCGATATCGGAAAGGGTCTCGATGATTGTGATGATCTCGTTTCGGGCTTTCTCGAGTTCGGTTGTCTTATGTTCGATGCTTCGAATGCGTTCCACGGAGGCATCCAGCTCGGCGATGACGCCGCTTACCGCAGCCGAGGTATTTTCGATGTAGCGGTTCTGCTGATCAATAACGGTGCGTGTGCGCTCCATCGTATCAACAACCGTCTCGGAGTTCGCAATCAGTGTATTGACCTGTCTCTTATAGACATCTCCGAGCCCACGAGACGCGTAGTAATCTCGTATG
>URQG01000177.1 GCA_900549895.1 uncultured Lachnobacterium sp. | reverse complement strand
CGTCTCGTGGGCTCGGAGATGTGTATAAGAGACAGCGCGTATAAAGTGTGTTATAAAAGCATAGGGATAGCATTATGTTGTGTTATATATGTGTAAAATATAGGACTGATGCAAAGTTAAGCTTTAGCAGAAGTCCTATTTTACAAGAATGACATAATGTTTTATGGAGGAGTTGTATGAGGAAAGCGTTGGTAAAAAAGGCGGTTACTCTGTTGCTGCTTCTGACAATAATCGTTCCAGGCTGCTTTGTCAGATATTATGATGTATATGGAGGAAGGAATTTTGAAAAACAAAGTAGTAACAAAGCTGCTGGCGTATATGATGGCGTCGGCAATCCTTGCAACAACCATTACCGGGGGCTTGGTGATGCAGCCGGTTACCGTGATGGCGGAGGAAACCCAAAGTGTACAGGTCAGTGCCAAATATACTTTTGATAAGACGAGTGAGTGGGACAACAACGGGGGAAAAGAAAACAATCTTTCTCTGACAACAGCGGAGACACCTTCGGAAGGTATCGCCTTGCAGATGGATGTATTACTTCCTAAAGATGCAACGTTTTCCGGAAGTATGAAAACGGTTGGAGTACTTCGCATTGGAAATGATTGGAACTGGGTACAGTCGAATTCGATTCCGGAGCTTAAGGAAAACGATTTTCGTGAAGAAATCACGATTGATGGAACGGAGTATAAGAAGGCAACGGTATCCATTAAATTTGGTGAAAAAGTAGGGGCAAATGATGCCGGTGGCTGGAATGGAAACATGGCTTTTGAAGATGCTGTAACCGATACGGTAAATGCGGTAACGGTTCAGTTTGCCGGTTATCAGTGTGACTATTCCGGGACGATTGCGATCGCAAATGCAAAGCTGGTAGAATCGGATACTCCGGCAGTTTCGCCGACGGAGCCTACGGTTGCAGCCTCTTTTGATGAAAATATTACCGGATGGAAAGGAGAAAGCGGATGGGATTATTCCGCGGGAAAAGATGATCCGGCGAAGAACGGAACCACTCCGGTAGAAGCAGCAGCGGTTTCATGGGATGCGGATTCGCAAAGTCTTAAGATGTCTTTGGATTATTCTAAAGATACTGCATCCGGATGGAGCGAGGCAAAGGTTACAGGAAATTTTAATGCTGTGGACGTGTCAAATTATAATATCATAACCTTTAAGCTGCGCTATCCGTCTTCGATGGATTCTGTCCGTACGAAACTGTTCATGAAAAGCACGGATGATACCGAACTTTTGAATGCGGAAGGTTCTTTTCGGTCAAAAACGGTAGAGAATTTAGGAAACGGATGGTCAGTCGCTACCATTCGAGGAGAATTCCAGCCACAGGAAAAGGAGGTGGAGAGCCTTACCATTGGTATTGTCGGACCATATGCGGATCTTAAAGAAGTGTATATTGATGACGTGACGTTTGGACAGCTTGATGCATCGGAAGATTATGTAAAGATTACAGAACCGTTACAGGAAGCGGGAGATCAGGCGGACTTATCCAAGATGGCAACCGAAGTAAAGCTGGTAGACAGCAGAGCAACGGATTCAGCGAAAGCTTTAGCTGCTTATCTGGCAGGGTTACAGGCGGAGGATCAGGTATTGTTTGGACATCAGAATTCAACGTTCCGTTCGGTAAGAGACAACGGTGTGACATCGGATGTCAAAGATGTTACCGGTTCCGAGGCGGGACTGTTTGGTATTGATACCTTATCGCTTGCAGGTACGGAATGTGCATCGGAGCATCCTCTGCAGGCTTCGATTGCGGCTTCCAGGAAGGCTTATGATGGCGGTTCGATCATTTCACTTTCCTGCCATATGCCGAATTTTACCAGTGCCAAAATTACCGCAACCGGGGATGCAAAGCATCCATATGATTTTTCCAAGTGTGATTTCGCGGAGTCAAAGGATCTGACACCTTGTGCGGATTATATTTTAGAAGGCGGAGCGTATAATGCACAGTACAATGCTTATCTGGATATTATCGCAGAGTATGCATTAGCACTGCAGCAGGAGAATGTTCCGATTCTGTTCCGGCCGTTTCATGAGAACAGCGGTGGATGGTTCTGGTGGGGAACATCGACAAGTGCCGATTCCTATCGTGCAATCTGGAGATACATGGTAAATTATCTGCAGGCAAAAGGTGTTCATAACATGTTATATGTATATTCACCAAACGGACCGATTGACAGTGAAGACGATTATTTATCGCGTTTCCCGGGAGATGCGTATGTGGATGTATTGGGATTTGATTTTTACGATGATTATGCGGATGCAGATACATACACCGGCGATACTTATTTTGAAGCACTGGCAAACAGCTGTGATGTTGTAGCAAATCTTGCAAAGACGAAAAATAAGATTCCGGCTATCGCAGAAACCGGTATCCGTATTACCGGCGCGGGAAAAGACAGCCTGATGGTGACCGGCAATCCGACAACAGGCAAGGACTGGTATAATAAACTGGTCAATACAGCGGTTGATCATAATATTCCGTACTTCCTTTTGTGGGCAAATTTCAGCAGCGAGAACTTCTTTATCCCTTATAAATTTAATGACACAATGGGACAGGAGATGATCAATGAGTTCATCTCGGCATACAATAATGATCGTTCGATCTTTGGAAACGGAACAAATTTCTATGGAGAAAACGGTGCGATCAGTAAAGCTGATCAGGTAACCTTGAGCGGATACAGCGATTCGGTGAGTGGATATATGATTTCCCCGAAAAACTATACGGTCATCAAATCTGCCTGTGAATGGAAGGCATTTGCAAAGAATGCCGAGAAAGTCGAGTTTATCATAAAAACAAGTGAGACGGATAACAAACCAATCGTACTTAAAGGAACAAAGGAAGAAGGAAGCAGCATCTATACGGCTCAATTGACAGAGGAAGTGTTGGCATCCATTCCAAAGACCGGAACCGGAATGATTTCCGTTGTGGCATATGCCAACAACGATTCGACCGGCACAAACCTTGGAACTGCAAAGTTTATCAATTTTAATCAGGATGCGGCAGTGATGCCGGCGCAGGTGTTTGATAATTTCGAGTACTATTACGGCAACGATGGTCTGTTTCAGACGAAATACGGAACACATAATTCCGCAGCCGGATGCAGCGCAAAGGTCACCTTGGATGCAGCCAATAAAGTGGAAGGCAGTTACGGTTGTGCATTCAATTACACATTGGCGTATAAAGGAAGTGAAGCGTGGACCGGTGGACTCGGAAGAACGTTTGATACGAAGGATTTCTCCAAATATAATGCGGTAAGTATGTGGGTAAAACCGGATGGAAACGGACAGAAGCTGGTTGTACAGTTACGCGATTCAAGCGGAAAAGAATATGAGGCTTTGCTTACAGACTTTGTAAAGGGAACCCGGGCACAGTATGTGACGATTCCGTTTAGCAGCTTTAAGGTAAAGGGTGGAACGGATTCAATTTCGTCTTCCGATATCGCAGGCTTTTTCTTATGGTGCAATACGGTTCCGGACAATATTGCGGAAGATAAGAAGGACAACAAGGGAAACTATACAGTAAGCGGAAGCATTGTGCTGGATGATATCAGGACCGTTAAAATCAGCGAGAACGATCTGGCAAAGGTTGAGAGTGGAAAAACGTTCCTTACATCGGATACTCCGCTTACGGATCTCAGTCATGAATCACAGGGCAGCGGAAGTGCAGGCACATCTACTCCGTCCGAAAGTACAGGATCGGTAAAAGACGATGGAACGACCTCAAAAGAGGATGATGCGAAGGAATCAGAGGAGAAGATACAAATTAAGGATGATTCCGGAAAGGTCATAGCGACTGTAACGGTAAAGAAGAATGAAGATGGCACAGTTGCAAGTGCTGCAGCGACCGTTTCACAGAGTGTAAAGAAAGGCAACAAATTATCCATAGACGCGGATATCGTTCGACAGATTCAGGAAAACGCAGGAACAAAGAATGTTTCGATTACGATTGCTGCAAAAGACAGCAAAGGAAATACCAAGTACAAAATCAGGGTTCAGGCAGCGGACCTTGTAAAGGGTAAAAAGCTTGTCATCTATCAGTACAACGCGAAAACCGGTGAGTATGTAGCAGTCAATGCCAAAAAGTATAAGGTTGCCACAGATGGTTCGGTAACGGTGGCAATGGATAAAAAGAAGACCTATGTGCTTGTATCGGAAAGGGAGGCAAAGGCAATTAATCGGGATCTGAAAGCTGCGATTCAGCTTGCCCGAACCAGTGCAACGGTATCGAAGGAAAGAAAATTCCGGATCAAGCTGGATAGCGACTTCAATACGGATAACATTAAGAGTATCAAATATGTATCCGGGAAAGCCTCTATTGCCCAGGTTGATAAAAAGGGTAATGTAATTGCCCAAAAAAGTGGTACAACCGTTATTAAAGTGATTGTGACATTGAATAATGGAACAAAAAAGACTATGAAAATGAAATTTACTGTAAAGTAAACAGAAACCACAAACAAAATGAATGCCCCGTTGGAAGAGGATTTCCAACGGGGCATTTTTTACACAACCGTTTTTTGCTTCAGCCACCTGCCGGAGCGGAAGCGGAGTCCGAAGACTGTCTCTTATACACATCTGACGCTGCCGACGATCTTACGCGT
>URQG01000176.1 GCA_900549895.1 uncultured Lachnobacterium sp. | reverse complement strand
ATAAATTATCACATTTACATATCAGCTTCAATTTTTAAAACGTAACTTTCATCATCGTTCCCTTGCCCGGCTCACTTTCGACCGTGATCTGCGCATCGTGCAGTTCCACGATATGTTTGACGATCGCAAGGCCAAGCCCCGTGCCGCCGGTCTGCTTCGAACGGCTTTTATCCACACGATAGAAACGTTCAAAGATACGATCCTGCTGATCCTTTGGAATTCCGATTCCATTATCTGACACCATCAGCACCGGCTGCTGGTTCTCATGCGTTACCTTTACATGCACCTCTCCGCCTTCATTATTATAACGGATCGCGTTGGCCGCCAGATTATCCACAAGTTCTGTGAGCATGCCCCGGTCTGCGCGAAGCGTACAAGGCTCTCCCTCATAGTATAACTTTACGCCTCTCTTCTCGGCATTGACCGTCAGATTATTGACACTTTCCTGTGCTACAAGATCCAGATCCACCTGTTCATAACGAACCAGATTCTCACTATTGTCAAGCTCCGATAAACGAATGATATCATTGATAAGCGAAAGCAGACGATTCGCATTCTGCTGGATTTCCTGTGCAAAACGTGTCTCCTGCTCAGGACCGACCATATGATTTTCGATCAGCTCCGCGTATCCGGAGATGGCTGTCAACGGAGTTTTTAACTCATGCGAAACATTCGCGGTAAAATCCTGCCGCACCTTCGCCGCCATCAGAATATTTTCATGCTGCGCACGGATCGTATTGACAAAAGGCACCAGCTCCTTGTAGACCGGAGTCTTTGAGGTATCTTCCATATTCTCCGCCATGACTTTGATCGGCTGAAGAAGCTGCCGGGTCAGAACATGCGCAAGAAATACACACACTACAATGATCAAAACCAGAATTCCGGCAATCATCGGTGCTGCCGTCAGAAATACATTCCAGATGCTTCTCGCCTGTGTCGCAACGCGAAGAACCGTACCATTCTCCAGACGAAGTGCATAATAAAACGTTGTCATATTCATAGTATTGGAGTTGCGGACACATTCTCCTTCACCGGTCTGCAGCGCACTCTTTACCTCCGGACGATCTGCATGATTTTCTAACATATTTGCATCCGCATCATTGTCATAGAGCACCGTTCCATCCGTATCAATCCATGTAATTCGCAAATCTTCCTTTGCGATATCAAAACTTTTTGCCCTTGTCTGCACATCCTGAAACGCACCGGTCTCACCAAGCACCTGCGCCTGAACCTGTAAATCCTTGCGCACCTGTTTCTGAAAAAGACTGTAATATACACAGGTCATACAGATCAGTGTCGCAAGTACCGCAAGCACTGCGATGCCGATCAAACGTACATTGATTTTCTGCTTCATGTTCTGCCCCTTCCTGTCTGTTCATTTTCCAAGGCGATGCTTCCAAGAAGCACCGCAGCATTCGCAAAAGCGCACGAATCGTCAGGCTTTTTCTATCACATATCCGACGTTTCTCACGGTTCGGATCTTGCTTCCGGCCTCGCCGAGCTTCTGACGGAGCGTCTTGATATGCATATCCACGGTTCTTGACTCTCCCTCAAATTCCGTTCCCCAGACATGGCGCATAATCACTTCACGCGACAATACCACATTCTGGTTTGTCATCAAAAGGCGAAGCAGCTCGTATTCCTTAAACGTCAGCTCCACCTGCCGGTTATCAACAAAGACCATATGGCGCTCATGGTCAAGCACCAGATTGTCCACCTGCAGATACTTGATATCTTCCGTCACGGTTCTGCGCAGAAGCGCCTTCACCCGCGTGATCAGTTCCATAACGGAAAAAGGCTTCTTAATATAATCATCCGCGCCTCCATCAAGTCCCTTGATCATATCCATCTCCGCTGTCTTTGCCGTCACCATAATGATCGGAAGCTGGCGCGTCGTCGGCTCCTTTCTAAGTTTTCTTACAATATCATAACCGCTCTCGTCCGGCAGCATCACATCAAGAAGTACCAGATCCGGCATAATATCCTCTAACTTTTTGTAGAAATCCTTTGCTTTTTCAAATGCGCACACCATGTAATTACTGTTCTTGAGTGCGATTGTCTCGATTTCTCTAATATTCTCATCATCTTCCACTATGTAGATCAAAGCCATATTACTCACCTGCTCCTTCTCTTTTCCTATCAGACCCAATTATACATTTTTTGATGACTTTTTCTCCGGGAGTGCATATTTTTTGGAAAGATTATAGAATTCTTCCTCAAACCACGGAGCTTTTTCCTCCTTTAACACATCCAGATATTCATGGGTATCAAAGCCATCTTCATTGACACGGATCATGCATACCGCGATATTCGAACAGTGATCCGAGATGCGCTCATAATTTGTGATCATATCCTCAAGGATCAGTCCAAGCTCGATCGTACACTTGCCTTTGCGCAGCCGACGAATGTGTCTTTGTTTCAACTCAATATTCAGACTGTCGATTACCTGCTCAAATGGCTCGATCTGTCTTGCCTTATCCAGATCCCCCAGCGCGAACGCTTCCATCGTCTGATCCACAATATCACGGAGTGCATCGGAAAACACCTGCAGTTCTTCTATCGCTTTCTTCGAAAACTCCAGTTTCTTCTCATGCATCTGCGTCGTGGAATCCGTAAGGTTGACCGCATGATCCGAGATGCGCTCAAAGTTACCGATACAGTGAAGCAGAATGGACAAGGTCCGGCTGTCTTTCTGCGACAGATCACAGTTGTTTAATTTGACAAGGTATGTGCCAAGCGCATCCTCATACCGGTCCACACTCTCTTCCATCTCGATAATCTTTTCTACTCTGCTTTCACTATACATGGTTACATTATCAAGTGCAAGATGCAAAGCATCCCGCGCCTCCTGCGCCATACGCACCGCTGTGTTGCGGCACAATTCCATCGCAAAGGCCGGCTTTTCCAAGAAACGCTCATCCAGAATTGCAAGTTCATTCGGTGCTTCCTCGCTTTCGCCCGCATGATCAGGAATCGTAATCTGTGCCAGTTTAACCAGCTTATCACCAAACGGGTACAGTACCAATACCGCACCGATATTAAAAAGCGAATGTACGACAGCGATCCCCGCCGCATTGGCCGGATCGTTTAAGAATGCAAATCCGCCGACAATTGCATTGATACTGTAGAATACCACCATAAACAGGATTGTTCCGATCAGGTTGAAGTACAGATGGATCATGGATGCACGCTTTGCATTTTTGCTTGCACCGATCGAAGAGATCAGTGCGGTCACGCAGGTTCCGATGTTTTGTCCCATGATGATCGGAATTGCGGTCTTATACCCTACTGCACCGGTTATACACAGCGCCTGCAGGATTCCGACCGATGCCGAAGAACTCTGGATGACAGCGGTCAGCACCAGACCCGCGAGCATACCAAGAATCGGATTGGAAAACATCGTCAAAACACTGGTAAAATGCTCGTTCTCCGCAAGCGGAGCCACAGCAGAGCTCATCGTATCCATTCCGAACATCAAAATTGCAAAGCCAACTAAAATATTTCCGATGTCTTTCTTCTTATTATTATCTTTTGCCGTCATAATCATCACAATACCGATTGCTGCAAGCACCGGCGAAAATGATGACGGCTTCAAAAGCTGCACAAGAAGGCTGGATCCCTGAATGCCCGACAGGGACAGAATCCATGAAGTTATGGTCGTTCCGATATTGGCACCCATAATGATTCCTACCGCCTGTGAAAGCTGCATGATACCGGAATTGACAAATCCTACGACCATTACGGTTGTCGCAGATGATGACTGGATGACTGCCGTAACCGCCACACCAAGTAGTACCGCCATAATACGTTTCGATGTAAGCTTCTCCAATATCTGCTCAAGCTTACCTCCGGATAACTTTGCAAGGCCATCTCCCATCGCATCCATTCCATACAAAAACATGGCCAGGCCACCGATCATTGTCAGAACACTGAATATGTTCATACTCTCTCTCCTTTATACATTGTGCCGGCCGCTTGTCCATTCGGAGTATTTTATAATCTCCGACAATGTATTCACCATATTTCATCTGAAACCGTAAATAAAATGTGGTGAATACATCGCATGGACTTACATAAGTCACCCGAATGGGCAAGCGCCGCCTTCTTATCTAGGTTCGAGAGTATCATATCGTATGTATGTAAAATGTATATGTAATGTTATGTAAAGTTTATGTAAAATTAAAAGAGCAGACTCCTCCCCTGATCTGTTTTACTTTGTCAAAAACAAATCCGGAAAAGTCTGCAAATTATAAAATTTAGTTACCGGCGGTATTCTTCTTATCGTCCAGAGCGAAAATAATATTTTCCGCAAGGTTTGTTGCATGATCACCGATTCGTTCGAAATATTTGGCCACCATAAGCATATCGGCTGCCTGCTCACTGACTGCCGGATTCTTCTGAATCAGTTCGATAAGATCCTGCTTGTTCTTATGAAAGAGGTCATCCACAATATCATCATGGTCAATGACGCATTGCGCCTTTAACATATCTTTTTCCACATACGCCTCGATGCTTCGGATCAGCATAAGTACCGTCTCGCTTGCCATCTTCTTGATATCTTCAAGGTCTGCGACGTACGGTGTATCGGCTGTCTCTTATACACATCTGACGCTGCCGA
>URQG01000175.1 GCA_900549895.1 uncultured Lachnobacterium sp. | reverse complement strand
GCGTAAGATCGTCGGCAGCGTCAGATGTGTATAAGAGACAGGAATAGTTCCTTGTTTTCTAAAAAAACAACTTGTAAAGATGTGCGTACAAGTTGTATTCTTAGATTAACAAAAACGAACACAATAAAAGTTTTTATATATAGGAGGGTTTACAAATGGAATTAAAGAAATATCAGTTTTGGTTTTGTACAGGTTCACAGGATTTGTACGGAGATGAGTGCCTTGCAAAGGTAGCACAGCACTCAAAGCAGATCGTGGATGAGTTAAACAAGTCAGGAATGCTTCCATATGAGGTCGTATGGAAACCGACACTCATCACAAACGAGCTGATCCGTAAGACTTTTAACGAGGCAAACGCGGATGAGAATTGTGCCGGTGTGATCACATGGATGCATACATTCTCACCTGCAAAGTCCTGGATCTTAGGTCTTCAGGAATACCGCAAGCCATTAATGCATTTACATACACAGTTCAATGAAGAACTTCCATATGACAGCATCGATATGGATTTCATGAATGAGAACCAGTCTGCACATGGTGACAGAGAGTACGGCCACATTGTAAGCCGTATGAGAATTGAGCGTAAGGTTGTTGTCGGACATTGGAGTGATCCGGTTGTTGTCGGTAAGATCGCAAGCTGGATGCGCACCGCAGTCGGAATCATGGAGAGCAGCCATATCCGTGTTATGCGTGTCGCTGACAACATGAGAAACGTAGCCGTAACAGAGGGCGACAAGGTAGAAGCACAGATTAAGTTCGGATGGGAAGTTGATGCTTACCCGGTAAACGAGATTGCAGAGTCTGTTGCAGCGGTATCGCAGTCTGATACAAACGCTTTGGTTGATGAGTATTATGACAAGTACGACATCTTACTTGAGGGCAGAGATCCGGAAGAGTTCAAGAAGCATGTAGCCGTACAGGCACAGATTGAACTCGGATTTGAGCGTTTCTTAAAAGAGAAGAATTATCAGGCAATTGTAACACACTTCGGAGATCTCGGCGCATTAAAGCAGCTTCCGGGACTTGCAATCCAGAGACTTATGGAAAAAGGCTATGGATTCGGTGCAGAGGGAGACTGGAAGGTAGCCGCTATGGTACGTCTCATGAAGGTTATGACAGCCGGAATGAAAGATGCAAAGGGAACTTCCATGCTGGAAGATTACACATACAACCTTGTTAAGGGTAAAGAAGGAATTCTTGAGGCTCATATGCTTGAGATCTGTCCGTCTATCGCAGATGGCCCGATCAGCATCAAATGCCAGCCTCTTTCTATGGGTGACAGAGAAGATCCTGCAAGACTTGTATTTACATCAAAGGAAGGACATGGTATTGCAACATCCCTGATCGATCTTGGAAACAGATTCCGTCTTATCATTAATGATGTAGAGTGCAAGAAGACAGAGAAGCCTATGCCGAAGCTTCCTACAGCCACCAATTTCTGGACCCCGGAACCGGATATCTACACAGGAGCAGAAGCATGGATCCTTGCAGGTGGTGCACATCATACTGCATTTACATATGACCTTACTGCAGAGCAGATGGGCGACTGGGCAGCAGCAATGGGTATCGAGGCGGTATACATTGATAAGGATACAAAGATTCGTGACTTCAAGAGAGACTTAATGCTTGGAGAGGTCTTCTACAGATAAGATAAAGCAACATTCCGCCCACTCACACAGTGGAGTGGGCGGAAAAGTTAAGCACTCATATTTTGGAGGGAAAACAATGACAAACAAAGAGGCAATTACAGCCGGAAATACATCACTTGGAATTGAATTTGGTTCCACACGAATTAAAGCAGTACTTGTCGGACCGGATAATGGTGTCCTTGCAATCGGAAGTCATGAGTGGGAGAATCGTCTGGAAAACGGAATCTGGACATATTCACTTGATGATATCTGGAACGGACTGCAGGATTGTTACAAAAATCTTGCGGAGGATGTCAAGACACAGTATGGCGAGACACTGACAACAATCGGTTCCATTGGATTCAGTGCAATGATGCATGGTTATATGGCGTTTGACAAGGATGGAGAACTCTTGGTTCCTTTCCGTACATGGAGAAATACAATTACCGAGGAAGCAGCTGCAAAGCTGACCGAGGCATTTTCTTATAATATTCCGCAGAGATGGAGCATTGCTCATTTATATCAGGCAATCTTAAACAAGGAAGAACATGTTGCCAATATCGCATTTTTTACAACGCTGGCAGGTTTTATTCATTGGAAACTGACCGGCGAGAAAGTTCTTGGTGTCGGTGACGCATCCGGAATGTTCCCAATCGATAGTACAACCGGTGATTATGATGCCGGGATGCTGGCAACATTTGATGAGATGGTTGCACCATTGGGATATCCGTGGAAGATTACAGAAATTCTTCCAAAGGTATTATCTGCAGGCGAGCAGGCAGGTGTACTTACCGAAGAGGGAGCAAAGCTTCTTGATCCAAGCGGAAACCTAAAGGGCGGAATTCCGGTATGTCCGCCGGAAGGCGATGCCGGTACCGGAATGGTTGCGACAAACAGTGTTGCAGTCAGAACCGGAAACGTATCTGCAGGAACTTCTGTTTTTGCAATGATCGTACTGGAAAAAGCGTTAGAGAAAGTTCATACAGAGATCGATCTGGTTACAACCCCTACAGGTGAGGCAGTTGCAATGGTACACTGCAACAACTGCACATCTGACTTGAATGCATGGGTTAACTTATTTAAGGAATTCGCAGAGAACTTTGGCATTGAAGTTGACATGAATAAGCTGTTCTCCGTACTTTATAATAAGGCACTCGAAGGCGATGCTGATTGTGGCGGCCTGTTAGCTTATAACTATTTCTCGGGTGAGAGCATTACCGGATTCGAAGAAGGACGTCCTCTTTTTGCAAGAACACCGGACAGCAAGTTTACGCTTGCCAATTTCATGCGCGTGCATTTGTTTACTGCACTCGGTGCGCTCAAGAATGGACTTGATATCCTTCTTAAGGAAGAACATGTACAGATCGACAAGATCTACGGACACGGCGGTCTGTTTAAGACTCCGGTTGTCGGACAGCGTATTATGGCAGCTGCCATGGACACACCGGTATCCGTTATGAAGACGGCCGGCGAAGGCGGTGCATGGGGTATTGCGGTACTCGCTTCCTATATGAAGAACAAGAAAGATGGTCAGTCACTTGCCGATTATCTGAATGATGAAGTATTTGCCGGTCAGGAAGGCGTGACAGAGGAGCCGGTTGCTTCCGATGTCGCAGGATTCGATGAATTTTTAAAGCTTTATAACGCAGGACTTCCAATCGAGCGTGCAGCAGTTGAGACAATGAAACTGAACTAACAGACGAAAAGAGGATCATGATGCTTGAAGAATTAAAGAAACAGGTATATGAAGCAAATATGGAACTCCCACGCAGAGGTCTGATCACCTATACATGGGGCAATGTCAGCGGGATTGACCGTGAGAGCGGTTATTTCGTTATTAAGCCAAGCGGCGTGGATTACGATAAGTTGAAGCCGGAAGATATGGTTGTTATGGACCTTGAGGGAAACAAGATCGAGGGTGACTATAAACCATCTTCCGATACACCGACCCATCTGGAACTGTACAAGAAGTATCCTGACATCGGAGGTGTGGTACATACACATTCGCCGGAGGCAACTTCGTGGGCACAGGCCGGAAGAGATATTCCTCTTTACGGAACGACACATGCGGATTATTTCTTTGGACCGATTCCGTGTGCAAGAAGTCTGACACCGGAAGAGATTGATGAGGCTTATGAGACGAATACCGGTAAAGTCATTATCGAGACATTTGAGACTCGTGGCATCAATCCAATTTATACACCTGGCGTGCTCTGTACAAATCATGGACCGTTTGCATGGGGCAAGGATGCGGCAGAGGCAGTACACAATGCGGTTGTGCTGGAAGAAGTTGCCAAGATGGCAACCCGTACGGAACTGATCAATCCGAAGGTGCAGCCGGCACCGGATTGCATCCGCGATAAGCATTTCTTCCGTAAGCATGGAGCAAACGCTTATTACGGACAGAATTAGTTAAAGTAAAAACTACTGATACAATTTTTTCATAGTTTCCTAAAAATTTCCTTCTTAAGAACCTCCCCTTCCCCGGGGAGGTTTTTAAACATAAGCATTTCTTTTTGACGATGGAGGAGAGATCTTATATAATAGACATATAATGATGTGGAGATATTTTCGATGATGCAGAAGAAAAAACCAAAAAAGAAAGTTGCTTTTTCCATCCGGAATAAAATATTGGTATTGCTCTCGGTATCAACACTCCCGTTTTTACTGGTGAGTGTATATCTTTTAGTAACGATTGCAAGATATAATCGGACATATAACGATATTGTCGATCATCTGACGATTGCCAATAATTACAATATAAGTTTTAAAGAAGAGATGGATGAGAGTCTTTACAAGATTGTTGTCGGATATGTATCAATCGATACAATTTCTCAGGATGAGACATTAAAAAATCCATATACTATGATCCGGAGTCTGCGATCGAGCTGTACGGAGTTAAAGAAGGTGACGGAGGATTATGAAAGCCGGCTGTGGCTTGACAGCCTGCTGCGTAATACCGATACACTCGAGAAACGCGTCACAGATATTCTTGAGAATGTTCATGAAGGTAATCAGTACGATACGAACATTAGCGAGCTGGACAATAATATCTATATTATGACGG
>URQG01000174.1 GCA_900549895.1 uncultured Lachnobacterium sp. | reverse complement strand
TCTATCCAGTATGAGAACGATGACGTAATGCGCCCAGTTTGGGGTGACGACTATAGCATCTGCTGCTGTGTATCTGCTACACAGACAGGTAAGGAGATGCAGTTCTTCGGTGCCCGTGCAAACCTTGCAAAGTGTCTCCTCTACGCGATCAACGGTGGTGTGGATGAGAAGACAGGCCAGCAGGTGGGACCTGATTACAAGCCGATTACATCTGAGTACCTTGATTACGATGAAGTTATGGAGAAGTACGACAAGATGATGGACTGGTTGGTAGATATTTATGTAAATACCTTAAACCTGATCCAGTATATGCATGACAAATATTACTATGAAGCAGCAGAACTTTCTCTGATGGACACCGACTTAAAGAGAACGTTTGCAACCGGTATTGCAGGATTCTCACACGTTATCGATTCCCTTTCCGCAATCAAGTACGCAAAGGTTAAGGTGATCCGTGATGAGAACGGAATCGCAAAAGACTTCGAGATCGAGGGAGATTTCCCGAGATATGGTAATGATGATGACCGTGCGGATGATATCGGCGTATGGCTGTTACAGACATTTATGGATAAGTTAAAGAAGCATCACACATACCGTGATTCCGAGCCTACAACTTCCATTCTTACCATTACTTCAAACGTTGTATATGGAAAGGCTACAGGCGCAATGCCGGACGGACGTAAAGCCGGAGAGCCGCTTTCACCGGGAGCCAACCCAAGCTACGGCGCAGAGCAGAGCGGACTTCTTGCTTCCCTTAACTCTCTGACAAAGATTCCATATGAGTGGGCGCTTGACGGTATCTCAAATACACAGACCATCAACCCTGGCGCACTTGGAAACAACGAGGATGAGCGTGTTGAGAATCTTGTAAACGTCATGGACGGTTACTTCGATCAGGGAGCACACCATCTGAACGTCAACGTATTCGGCAAAGAGAAGCTTATCGATGCGATGGAACATCCGGAGAAGGAAGAGTACGCAAACTTCACAATCCGTGTATCAGGATATGCTGTTAAGTTCATCGACCTGACCAAGGAGCAGCAGATGGATGTAATCGCACGTACCTGCCATGAGCGCATGTAGAGTTGCGGAGCAACAGAGCAATTCGTAGATCATATGAAGTGTAATGAATAAGAAAATGGGGTTAATACATGAATGGATATTTGTGTATTAACCCTGTTTTTTGATATAATTTGCATATACTATTAAGCGGAGGGAAAACAATGCTGGGAAATATACATTCCATCGAGACATTCGGTTCGGCGGACGGACCGGGTGTACGCTATTTGATTTTTTTGAAAGGATGCAACATGCGTTGCAAATACTGTCACAACCCGGACACCTGGGCGAAGACGGAAGGTGAGATGAAGACACCGGAGGAGATCTTAAAGCAGGCACTCCGCTATAAAAATTACTGGGGTAAGAAAGGTGGCATCACGGTCAGCGGCGGTGAGGCATTATTGCAGATTGATTTTGTGACCGAGCTTTTCACGCTTGCCAAAGAAAAAGGCGTTAATACCTGTCTGGATACATCGGGGAATCCGTTCACGAGGGAGGAACCGTTCTACTCTAAGTTTGAGAAACTGATGGAAGTGACGGATCTGTTCATGCTTGATATCAAGGAGATCGATGAGGAGGAGCACCGTAAACTGACCGGACAGACGAATAAAAACATTCTTGATATGGCGCGTTGTCTGTCGGAACATGGCAAGAAGATGTGGATCCGCCATGTACTTGTGCCGGGTATTACGGACGATGAGGGACAACTCACGCGACTGCGTGCATTTATTGATACGCTCGAAACGGTAGAGCGTGTGGAAGTATTACCATACCATACCCTCGGGGTATTTAAGTGGAAGGAACTTGGGATTCCGTATGCTCTTGAAGATGTCAATCCGCCATCCGCAGAGAGCGTTGCACGCGCCAGGGAAATCCTCGGCTGCGAGGCCTGACACATTTCTTGATCCGTGTTTGCTACGCTGATAAGGGGCGAAAGTCGCTGCATGGAAGAAAAAACGGAAGAATCAGAAAGGAACATCATGCTTATACCGGAAATTATATATGAGGACAATAATCTGATCGTGTGTTATAAGCCGGCGGGCGTCGCAACACAGACGAAACGTCTCGGGCAGCAGGATATGGAGAGTATCCTCAAAAACTATGTGGCAGATGAGCTGCGGAAACAGAATAAGAACGTGCCACCGTATATCGGTGTAGTGCACAGACTGGACCAGCCGGTTGAGGGAGTGATGGTCTATGCGAAGAACAAGAGGGCGGCGGCCACACTTTCGAAGCAGGTGCAGGAGCGCTCGATCGGAAAGAACTATTATGCATTGGTGCAACTTCCGGACGGAAAAACATTTGCGGAGGCAACCGGACTGCCGGAAGAGGGGACGCGAGAGGATTATATGATTTTTGATCGCAGAAACAATCTTTCGCAGATCGTGCCGAAAGGAACAAAGGATGCAAAGAAGGCGTTCCTTGATTATCAGGTGATTGCAGAAACAGAAGGCAGAGCGCTTCTTGATATTACACTGCATACCGGACGGCATCATCAGATCCGTCTTCAGCTGGCGGGCATGGGTACACCGATCGTCGGGGACCGCAAATATGGGAAAAGCGAGGCCCGGCAGCTTGGTCTCTGTTCGTATCGCATCGCTTTTGTCAGTCCAACGGACGGTAAAGCGTGTGAGTACGAAATCACACCGAAGAATGCCGAAATATATGCGCTTTTTGAGAAAAATGATAAGGCCTGATCTCAAGTGGGAAGCCCCCAAAATCATTGACAACAGGAAACGATTGTCTTACTATAAAAGGGAGTATAAAGTCTGTGAGGGCAGACTGGATTGCAGGGGGAGTAATCCATGATTGATAAGTATTATAACGGTGTTGTCGAACAAGTCTATAATCATGTCGGCAAAATAGAGAAGAACATTGTTATGGCAAGTTATAACAATGATTTCTCAATTGAAAATCTGGAAACAGTAAAACGTTATCGGACGCAGGAGGATAGCGTTTTTTTTGCTTCGCGTGAGTTTGGATACCGGGAACTGGCAGGGGCATATGATCCTTTTCTGGAAACAATCTGCGACATGTTTCGCAAATATGGCACCGACAGTTTTGATGCGTTTATGGAATCTTGCGGGGTCTATGAACTTCATAGGGAAATCCTGCGCAGCTATTATGAGAACGGAAGATGTGAGCGAAATGAGAATGTTCTGCTCAATGAGGTCACTTATGAACAGGAACGTATGACTGCAGCGATGGCAGCGATGCTGAAGGCGCTGGCAGCAAAACATCCGATCGTACTTGTAATCAACCGTTTTCAGATGGCGAGTCGAAGTACGTTCGAACTTGTGCACGAACTGATTATTCATCCGGACATGAATATTGGAATGGTACTTGGTGTAAATGATACTGTTGGCCGCTGGGAGCCCGTTGCGGAAGTGTGGGACGGTATCGAAGAGAGTCTTCAGGATCAAAGCCAGCTGTATCATATTGGATCATCGGATCGCCGGAGAGCGGAGAGGACAGAAGAATATTCACTGGGCGAAGGGTATACGGACAATGTGGACATCGATGAGGATTATGATGCGAGCATTCGAAAAGTAGCCAATATTGTAGAGTTTCTCGATTATGATCAGGCAAAGAGATACTTTAGGGAAGTCGAAAATAAGATGAAGTTTGAGGACGCCAAGATGAATAACGCCAGCAAATGTGTTTTTTATCTGCTTTACGCACGGACATCGATTTTACTTGGCGAGTTGTCCAAGGCGCTGGAACTGATTACGGAAGCCGGCAAAATGATTCCGATGGAGAATGAATTCCGGTTTCGTGCGCAACTCGATTTCCTTCGGGGAACCTGCTACATGTATCAGGGAAAATTGGATCGCGCGGAGCGGTATGCCGATCGTGCGTATGAACATGCGGTGCAAAGCGGAGATGAAAAACAGGTATTTCGTGCGCAGCTTTTGAAAGTAATGGCACAGATGTCAGGATGGTACAATATCTTTTTCTGCGTGAAGGACATTCCCATCGAGGCAGAACTGACCGAGAAGCTGATGCAGTATGGTTATAAAAATCATTTGGCGCATATTTATATTTACGCATATGACAATCAGCCGAATGTTGTTGCCAAGGCGTACCGGTCGGAAGCGGCGCTGTTCTATTTTAGCAAGGGTGTTGCTTTGGCAAAGAAGATCGGTAATGCACAGCTTGTATATGATGCATACCAGAAAAACATTATGCTGGCATCGACCAACGGAATGAATGAGATCGCGCTCCTGTATTCGGTGCGCATATACGAATTTATGAAGTCCCGGGGAAGCTTTTATGAGGGCAGAATGTTTTCCGGAATCGGTTACAATCTGAGCGCAATGGGAAAGAATGCTCTGGCTGAGAAATATTACAATCACGCGATTGAAATTTTTTATGAATTGAGACGATCGGAAGATATTGCGGAAGTGTATTATAACCGCGCACTCAATTATTTGATGCAGAGGCAGTTTAAGGAAGCGGAACATGATCTGCTTTTTGTGATGAAAGTGATTGAGAAGCTTCATCTGAACAGTCTGCGCGTATGTAATCTGTCGAAACTATATGCACTTCTGGCACTGATCGGTATCATGCAGGATGATCGGTTTACCTGTGAGCGATATCTGTTAAGCTGCCGGCAGTTTTTGAATTATATTATTGCTGTCTCTTA
>URQG01000173.1 GCA_900549895.1 uncultured Lachnobacterium sp. | reverse complement strand
GTTGGCAAGATGCTCGTTATTGATTTCAAGCGCATACTCCACATCGATCTGAATCTCGCCTTCCTCCTCATGAACTTCTACCTTATATGCATCGATGCCCACAAGCAGGCTTCCGTACGGCGTGTAATAGTAAGTGACATTCTTCTTATCACGTTCAAACACCATATGTACGTTCACAAGGCCTTTCTTCGTGAGTTCCATATAATCGTCCGTCACCTTGATCACATTCTTGGTGACTTTCTTGCTGCCCTCTTCCACTTCCTCATATAAGAAGAAATGCTTGCCATTGCGAAAATAATACTGGCCGGGTGTATATACTTCTATGGTATCTTTTTGATCATCCGGCGCGATCTGTAATCCCCGGATTGACAATAATACTTCTTTCGTCATAGTCTCTCCTTTGCAATTCAACAGATATCATAACTGTTTTATCGGAAATATTCAAGAAATTTAAAGCGTATCTGAAACTTTCCGTGCCGGAACACATCCGCGTATTCCTCCGGTGTCAGCACCTCGCGCAAAGCTTTCCTTGCGTCATCCGTTGTGACTTCGTAGACACTTCCCCTGAAACACATATTGGGGTAAAGCACACACCACCAGTTGTGCCCCCTTCCCTCTCCGAGCGTCACCTGAAGCGCCTCATACTCCCCCGCCGGGAATGTATATTCGCCATAACTTTTGACCGGAAATTCTACCTGTGCGATCCTTGCGCTCGCTCCGTAATGATAGCCGTTCTCCTCAAGTGTACGTTCTGCCACCTCTGTGATCTCGTCAAGCGACTGCTGCACGATCATTTCCGTCTCCGCCAGATCCGTGCTCTCTGCCAGTTTTGGCTCCATCAATTGTCCGACCGCATCCCGCACCTGCTTCTTTACATTTTGATCCGCTTCACTGTCGCTGTTGGCGAGAACATGAAAACGCAGGATTTTTCCGGCAATCTCCGGTTGGAGCGGATCGGTTGTATCGTTTTTGATATGTAAATCACCACTTCGAAATTGCTTGCATTGTTGACTTATGTTTATTTGTACAAAAGAAAAAAGAAATACCATCATTGTAAAAATGATTCCTACTGCGAACTTCTTTTTCTTTCCACTCTGATTTCTGCACATCATTCAACCTCCAGGATATATATAAATTTCTGCCCTATATCCTAAGGATGTCCCGCGGGGCGCACATTATTCACTTTTTTCTGCGCCCCGCTTCATCCTTGCTCCGGGGCGCTTCCCTTCTTTTCACTTGGCATACGCCCCACACATCACTCCGCGAAGGAAATCTCCACATCCCGCGTCCACACAATTGCATCATCTTCCACACTGACATATGGAAGTTCCAGCTTCAGGCGACGATTCATCTGCTCATCAAGGAGCGTGCCAAGATTCGTGAGTTTGATCGCATGATCCGATTCATGATGCTGCAGAAATTTTTCCAGATAACTGCCCTCATCCTCCGGCAGCGAAGATTCCTTTTCAAGCAAAGCCTCAATATTCCCCGTCACACAGACATAGCTGTTACGCGGAAAGACCTCGCTCTCACGCAGATAATCAAGTGTTTCGTTGAAACGTTCCGTATCGGTAAGAAGCGACTCTCCGAGCACCAGAACCTTCATATGATTGCAATCCGCAAGGTTGCTCAGCTCCTGCTCATACACATCAAGTGCCTCCGCAAAATTGCCTCCCTCCGTGAGCGGTACCTCGACATCTGCCTCTTTGATATCCGTATTGTCCTTCTGGCTGAGTTCCGGGAATCCATATGCAAAGCGGACTTTTTCCTGCCTGACATCCGTGATCGCCATCATCGGGAAGCAACGATCCTCAAGTTCCGTCGCGTTGCAGGCAGACATATTACAAGCAATAATCATGAACAACACAACAGAAGCAATTCGATTAACTATTTTTCTTACCATGCCATATCGCCTTTCCCCAGAGAAGTATGACAAGCGGAAGCAGAATTAAAAGCGGCACAGCAACATACGCCTTGTAGCCTTCAAACCATTCCGCAAACGAACCGTAACAAAAGCATTCCGCAACTACAAACACCAACGCGACCGCCACAATGGTTGTCCATACTTTATTTCGGGACTTTCCATACCTTTTGTATTTCTGTCGGCTCCCATGTTTTTTTGAAGTCACGGTTTCTTTCTTTCCTGCTTCAACAGCGTCCGTTGTTTCATGATAAGACGTCTTCCTCATCAGCCCTGCAATTGCAGCGATCAGTTGCTCGGCATAAAACAGGAACACGTTGATGAGAGCAAAAAGCGTAAAGAACCAGATTGCAAGCAGGAATGCATCCAGCCTTTTCAAAAAACTTCCGCGCAGATGAATGTTACTCATTAAAGTCAACGCAGGATACTGCATGCGAGCCATCGCTCTATCCCCGAAGCTCCCGATCAAAATGAGATAAAACACGGCAAACACGATAACCGCTGTCCACAGAGCCGCAAGTACTGCGGCGGTCATCTTCTTCCCGGCATCTTTTCGGATATAAGCCGGAAAGAACAGAATCAGAAATACCGGTGTCAGATAATGGAACACGCGCGTTCCGCCCCACACCATATTGGATACCGACGTTGTAAGAAAAGACCCCAGATATTCCGGTGTCGTATCACTTGCCGCAATCCAGAGCAATAGAAAAAGCGGCACCAAAAGAACCCAGAAAAGGATTTCATACACACGCGCTCTGCTTTCGATCCCGGACTGAATTGCATAGGCAGCCACTGCAAGTATCAGAATGAGAAGAAGCGTGTAAGATTCCCCTCCGATCAACCCCTTTTTCATAACATCCGCAAAAATGTATGCACTATATCCTGCCTCAAAGATGCAGTAGATTGTAAAAAATACCAGCATCACAATAGCCCCCCACCGTGGCAGTTCCGCTTTCGTGTACGTAATGAGATCCCCGTCCATTCCTTGCATAATCCGTACCAGATACCATAAATAGAGGGTCGATAAAATGCCGCCGATCACAATGGAAAAGACACCGTCACACCCTGTTGCCCCGGCAAGCTTCGCCGGAAGGACAAGCGTACTCATACCGATAAAATCAAACACGAACAGGCGAAACACCTGCCTCGTTGAAATCCTGTTGTTATTCGAAAACATGGCGGTCCACTCCTTCCCTTTTTGTAATCGTATTACTATTTAAAAACATCCTGTCCCGCTCCTTTATTTTTTCGTAAGCGCACGCGTTCCCCACGCCTTGCGTAGATCGGCCGCCTTGTCATCATGCGAAGCGGCGCCCTCCAGATCGTATCACGCATATCTTCATATCCGGACAGGTCCGCTCCGGTAAAAGGCATCAGATACGGAATTCCAAAGCTTTTCAAATGTGACAGGTGAATCAGGATTGTCAGAAGTCCAAGCAAAAATCCAAAGAAGCCAAGCCATGCGGACAATGCGATCATGTAGAATTTGAGGATGCGGAATGAAAAAGCGAATTCCTCATTCGGAATCGAAAACGAACAGAGGGCCGTAAACGCGACCACGATCACAACAATCGGGCTTACCAGATTTGCATCCACTGCAGCCTGTCCGATAATGAGTCCACCCACGATTCCGATCGTATTTCCCATCGCTCCCGGCAGTCGCACTCCCGCCTCACGCAAAAGTTCAAACGAAATCTCCATAAGCACCACTTCAAGTGCTGCCGGAAACGGCACTCCGATCCTTGCCTCCCAAAAGGAAAGCAGAAGCGGCGTTGGAAGGATCTGCGTATGGAAATTCGTGACCGCAAGATACAGTCCCGGCAGCGTCATCGATAAGAATGCTGCCATATAGCGCAGAATACGGGCAAATGTTGCGACTGCACAACGATTGTAATAATCGTCACTCGTCTTGAGAAAAGAATTAAGATCCGTTGGAAGAATGAGTGCAACCGGAGAATTGTCGGACAAAAGAACAACTCTTCCCTCCATGACCGCAAGTGCCGCACGATCCGGTCGCTGTGTTGTCTGAAACTGAGGAAATGGCGAATACCACTTTTCCTCCGCCAGCTGCTCGATGATACCGCTATCCAAGATGCCGTCAATCTCATACACTTTCAGCCGCCTCTTAATCTCTTCGACTACAGACGGATAGGCAAGATCCTCCATATAGACCAGATCGATCGCTGTGTGAGAACGCACGCCGCGATTCAGTTCCTGTACTTTGACACGTGGGGAGCGGATGCGTTTTCGGATAAGTGCCGTATTGGTCTTGACGGAATCGGTAAATCCTTCTTTTGATCCTCGAATGACTTTCTCCGAATCCGGTTCCTGTACGCCCATTCCCGGATAGCCCTGATCCGCAATCTTAAGCGCCTTATCGTATCCGTCGACAAAAAGAATCGCATCTCCGGTCAGCATCCCCGCCGCCGCATCTTCCACATATTCATACGGAGTCGCGTCCACGATGCCTAATGCATTCGCATCCAGCACGCTCACCATCTTTTCTTCCGGTATCTTTTCCAACGCACCAAGCAGCCTGCCAAGTGCCGTATTCTCAAGAAGTGTGTTACTGACTGCCACCTCAATATACGCAAGAAAACAGCGCGTGCCTCTGTTTGCCCCAAGCATCATTGTACGCATCTTGATATCCGCACACTCCGCGAAGATTTCCTTGTAACGTGCGATATTCTCATCGATATTTTGTGAAATTCGTATTTTACTGTTGCTCAAACTCTTAACCCTGTCTCTTATACACATCTCCGAGCCCACGAGACGCGTAGTAATCTC
>URQG01000172.1 GCA_900549895.1 uncultured Lachnobacterium sp. | reverse complement strand
TTCAAGTCCCATACAGATTCAGACGCCGTTGATGCCGACGCACATGCGGATGGAAACCATGTCGCTGAGTCCCACGCGGAAAAGCCACATCGCTTTGCCATATCTTGATCTCCGGCACCGATGCACTGTCCGGCAGCTTTCTTCATCTTGTCCTCGTCACCGTGGCCTTTGTATTGGGCAATGTCGATTGGAAAAATGTTACAGAAACATGACATTTCTTAGGGCTTTCTTAATCCTATTGCATTCTACATAAAAGAGTGGTAGAACGTGAAGCAGAAAGAAACAGAAGCAAAGAAAACGAAGAAAACTTCTTTCGAAGGAGGAAAATACTATGAATAAATTAATCACTACGTTATGTGCTGCTTTAGCGTGCAGCTTCCTTTTTACCGCAACACCCGTTTATGCGGACAATGCATACACGATGACCACGGTAAAAAGTCATCTTTCTGTATGGTCTAACGGAAAGAATAAGGTGTATTTGAAGGATATTACAAAGAAAAATAAAGATGGAATCGACGAGATCGTAAAGCAGAAACTGTATCTGAAGGATGTCAAAACAGGCAAGTCAAAACTTCTGCAGACGATCAAACTTGATCCTGAATCGGAGGAATGCTGCTATCTGAATAATGTGTACAAAACGACGGTTTACATGAACCGTGTCAGAGGAGCAGGAGACGGCGACCTGTACACTTATAACTGGAAGACCGGTAAATTCAAGTGTGTCAGAAAGAACTTTATTATCATAAATGCATCGGGAAAATATATGATTACAGCAAATTATCTTCCGACTGACATCAGTCCGTATCCGGCATATCTGTATAAGATTACGTCCAAGGGATTGGAGAAAGTCAAAAAACTTGGCGCATATACCACGCAGGCGCAATTTGCCGGCAGGAAGATTTATTATGCAAAGTTTCCTTCCAACGGAAGCATTCGTCAGATGAGTGTCTGGACCTGTGATCTGTCCGGAAAAAATGCAAAAGAAATCTTTAGAACCAAGGCAAAAGATGAACAGGGTTATGTTATGCTAGAACAGGTGGATGAAAATTCATTTGTCTATGTAGAAGTTCCGGCAGACGGGGATCCGGTATATTATCGATTTGACATGAAAACGGAGAAAACGACACAGATTCCGGAATCAGAAGTGTAGCAGATATTGGTATTGTATAGAGAACCGGAAGAATCCGCGAAGGGAATTGAGAAGAATTCGCTTCGCGGATTTTCTGTTTTATAATCGATACAAACGCTGTTTTTTCTTGCAGGGCATAGGATTAGAGCGTATAATGAATGACAAGTTTGATGCTAGGAATTGCGTCGGCGGATGCAATCCGATGAAGGGGAGGCGCGTGAATGGAATCTTGCACGAGCGCAGAATCTGCTGGGCATCACGATGGCACACAAAGGAAATATATCGGTCGCATTGGATTATTACCTTGCAGGAATCAAGAACTGCAGGGAGCACAATGTGACAACGATGATCTGCGGTCTTCATATTAATCTCGGATTTTTGTACCTGAAAAGCGGAGTGCACAAAGAGGCACAGAGATGCTTCGAGGAAGCCTATGAATTCTATCAGGAAATGACAGAGGACGAGAGGCAGAATCAGATGGAGTGTCTTACCATGATCTACGCGAATCTGGCGATTTGTTATATGCTACGCACCGAATTGGAAAAGGCGCAGGAGTATTTTGAAAAAATAAGCAAAGAATGTCAGCCGTATTTTGAGGATATCGATTATGTGTATATGGATTGCCTGAAAGTGAAATTTTTCCATTTGAAAGGTGATTATGAACAAAGGGATGCGTGCATCAGGAACATTGACATGCGTATTACAGAACCGATGCCTTTATTGGACTTGTTTGATGATCTGGAACGTTTGTGCGTCCTTTTGCTGGAAATTGGGCAGCTTGATGTTTTCCTGCACATCGTAGATCAATTGCAGAATGTGGTCGCTTCATCGGAAATTATGGATGTAGGGCGCAGACTGCTTGCTCTCAGAATCGAATATTACCGCGTGATCGGTGACAATGAAGAATATATGAAAGCAACCGGATGGTTCTACGAGCTTGTGCGGACAATGGATAAAGAAGACAAAGACATGATTTCGAATATGCTGTATGTACGGATCGCACTCGAACGCGCACATGAGAGCCGCAGGAAGATGGAAAAGGAAAACGAAATTCTGATGATGCGCTCAGAGACGGATGCGATGACGGGGTTGGCAAATCGTTACCGTCTGACGGATCATTTTGATAAAGCTTTGGAGAAATGCCGTAACCAAAAGAAATTATTATCGGTTGAGATACTCGATGTGGATTGTTTTAAAGAATACAATGACAATTATGGTCATCAGGCGGGGGACGAGTGCATTCAGGCGATTGCGTCCCTGCTTAAGAAGATGGAAGAAGATGAACCTGTCTTTTGTGCGCGCTATGGCGGAGATGAGTTTATCATTATCTATAGTGGCGTGGAAGCGGAGGATGTGCGAAAGCGTGCAGAGCAGCTGCGGCAGGATGTGATCGGTTTACAGATGGTGCATGAGTATTCGAAGGTTTATCCGTATGTAACGATATCGCAGGGGATTTGTCAGGCGATCCCGATCTCCGGAAACAAGAGCTGGGATTTTCTGCACGAGGCAGATGAGATGCTCTACAATGTAAAACGGAGTCAGCGTAACAGTATATGTGTCAAAGATTTCTGTAATTTGGAGGAAGAAAGTAAATGCTAGATTCATGTGGAACAATTGCAAAATCAGCCAATATTGTAAAAGAAGCGGTTGTGGTCGGAGATGTCAGCATCGGAGCAAAAAGCACGGTGCTTTTTGGTGCGGTATTACGAGGGGACGATCATCCAATCATCATCGGAGAAGGGACAAATATTCAGGATAATTGTACGATTCATACCTCGCAGGTCGATCCGGCGATACTTGGCGATCATGTGACGGTCGGTCATAATGCCATCATCCACGGATGCCGGGTCGGGGACAACACACTGATCGGAATGGGTGCCACCGTTATGAACGGCAGTGTGATCGGTAAGAATTGTCTTGTTGCAGCCGGCTCGCTGGTGCTTGAACACCAGACGATTCCGGACGGAAGCATGGTAATGGGACGGCCGGCGAAGGTGACGCGTCCGCTTACGGAGGAGGAGATCGCGCATCTTGAGGAAAGCGCGCAGCACTATATAAAGACCGGGGAGAAGCTGCGGGCGAAAGGTTACTGTTATGCCTGACGGATCTGGCGCGTAGACAGCCGTAAACGCCTAGGTCAGTATCAAAAGAAGCGAGGAAATAAAAATTGAAGTTATATATTATCAGACATGGAGAGACATCTTGGAATAAGGCAAAAAAGCTGCAGGGGCGCAAGGACATTATGCTGGATGCGGATGGCATCCGCCTTGCGGAACTGACCGGAGAGGGCATGAAGAATATCGATTTTGATCTGGTAATCTCCAGTCCGCTGATGCGGGCAAGGCAGACCGCGGAACTGGTGCTTGCGGGGCGGGAGATTCCGATGATCACAGACAAGCGGATTATTGAGATGTCGTTTGGAAAGTGGGAAGGTGAGTCGGTAAGAGAGAGCAAGGTGCTGCCGGAAGAATTTGTGGATAAGTTCTATCATGATCCATACAACTGTCCAAAGGCACCGGGCGGAGAATCGTTTCGTGACGTTTTAGATCGTACAGCAGATTTTTATCAGTCCCTGATCAAGAATGAGGCCTATCAAGATGCCAATATTCTGATCTCGACACACGGAGCCGCGAGCCGCTGCCTGCTTGCCAATTTTTATGAGGACAAGACAGACATCTGGAGAGGCGGCGTGCCGAAGAATTGTTCGGTATGCATCGGTGAAGTGACAGATGGTGTCGGTGTGTTATTAGAGAAAGATAAGATTTATTATGAAGAATGAACAAAGCGTCGTCAATCATGCAAATATTTGCAGGGTTGACGGCTTTTTCACGTAAATTTATAATGAAAAAGAATAAAAAACATAAATGAGGTAGCAGTATGAAACTGGCGGTATTTTTTTCGGGAATCGGATACCACTGTGACAAGCCGCTTTTGTATTTTACAAGAGAGCTGGTCAAACAGGCGGGATTCGATGAGATAATCAATTTAAGTTATGCATGCCAGGCGGACACTATTCGCGGCAATAACAGGAAAATGCGTGAGGTTGGAGAAATTTTATACGGACAGGCAGAGCGGAGTCTTGCTGAAGTGGACTTCACACAGTATGATGAAATCTTATTTGTATCGAAAAGTATCGGAACTGCGGTGGCGGCAGCTTATGCGATGCGTCATCAGGTAATCTGTAAAAATATCTGGTACACGCCGCTGGCGCAGACGTTTGATTTTAAGCCACATGACGGAATTGCATTTACCGGGACGGCAGATCCGTGGGTAGAAACGGACGTGATCCGAGCGCGTTGTGCCGAGGCACGGATTCCGTTGTATGAATATGAGAATGCAAACCATTCGCTTGAAGTGGGAGATACGCTGGAGAATCTGCGGATTCTTGAGAATGTGATCATGCGGAGCCGGGAGTATCTACAGTCTTTGGAATAAGAACGTGATCCGGATCCGGTGCGAAGAACATCATGAGTGAAGGCTTCTATAGCCAGAATCGAAAATGCAATCATAGAAAATTAGGCGATTGCGAAACTTCTGTGGCGGCGTGCTCCGGCTGGGCTGACCCGGTGGCGGGCTTCTACGCTGAACA
>URQG01000171.1 GCA_900549895.1 uncultured Lachnobacterium sp. | reverse complement strand
GCTAATTTTCGAATCGTATTTTATCATCCGGTATCGTCCGTTTTGAAAGCCTATCTGATCACGACAAACCCGAATTTGCAACACTGCTTATCGTCCATATCCATTTGCGTCAACAGTAACCGTTCCGTTACGCAAATCCGCTTTCTTTTTCTTTAAATCAGATTTCTTAATTGTAAAGGTATAGCCCTTTGCTGATTCCGGACTGACATTTACTGCCATCTTGGAGGCTTTATAGGTTCCTACCGTCTTATCATTAACATCTTTTACAACAATTTTGATATTCCTGAGTTCGACCAGTCTCTTATATCCGTTGTTATTTACACACTGTGTCTTAACAACCAGGTTTCCGCTCTTATCAAATGATGCTCTATATGCTGCGATTCCCCACTTTCCATATTCGCAATCATTCAGCGTGACCTTTGTATCCGAAAAATTATTTGCCGCAACGGTTACCGTACAATCAATCTTTTCACCTGATGTTAATGTCGCAACAATTTTTGTTTTGCCCTTCTTCTTTGCTGTGACCTTTCCGCTTTTATCTACCGTTGCAATCGATTTATCACGTGATGTCCATGACTTTACTTTTGCACCGGAAACCGAAAGTTTCTTTGTAAATCCGGCTGTAATCGTTGCCTTAGACTGAATGGAAGCATTGTTAATCTGTTCTACGTCGACAATCACCTGCGTGTCCTGTGCGAACTGAAGTCCATAATAGTAGTCTCCCGCCGGAACATTGGTGTATCGATCGACGACCGCATAATAAGTCTGCCCATTCCACTCAACTGGATTGTAAAGATCTACAGACGCCGTTCTCGCATCGGTAAGAGCTTTCTGATTGCTATCGCAAAGCAAAACTTTCACTTCAACCGGACTTGGAACAATAATGTATATCTCAAGTCCATTATTTGCATCCAACGTAAACGGAATTGCTCTTGTCTCCCCGGCAGCTGCCGTCCCACCGGTCGTGTACACACTATCTGCCGAAACCACACTGCTCTTGGCCTGTACAGGTGTCACCCCGCACAACACAGTTGTAATCATGACCGCAAAAGCCAAAGCAAAACTTCCAACTCTCTTTTTCACATTTTTCATAACCAGTCTCCTTTTAACGTATTATTACTCTTTTCATCATACATGTTTTAGAACGATTATGCAATAGTCGGAATATCATCGCTGTCATACACAAGAGGCTCCTCATAGCTTGTCTCATAGATTTGTTTCCACACTTCAAAGTTCTCTTCTTTCATCATATCTACATTGGCAGCACGCGACTTTTCAGGGTCCGGATAGATTGCCGGAGCAATATGGATCGTATATTCCTGTACATAAAATCCATCCTCGCCAAGGATATCACTATCTTCCATAGTAATAAAACAAGGAAGCACCGGGACATTATTTTTTGCTGCGAAAGTAAATGCACCTTTCTTTAAAGGCTTCGGTTTACGGTAATTCCACCACATACTCTGCTCCGGATATACCACCATAAAATCGCCATGCTGCAACACGGCATCCATGGAGTGCATGAATTTGCGCATCGTATCCTTATTGGAGCTAAGCGGAAATGTGTAGCAGTTTCGCATAAGCATTCCATAAAATCCCGGAAAATTCGTATAATTTCCCTCCCTGATCACACGATAAAGTTTCCGTTTGCACTGATTGGATTGTTCATATGCGATCTGAATTGCAAAACTGTCAAATGCATTAAAATGGTTACAGGTAATGATTGCTCCCGATTTTAACGCATTCATATTTTCGATTCCTTTAATATCTTTTATGATCAGCTGCTTGTTCGTAATAATATTGTTTAAGAAACTTCTTGCCACCTTATACGTCAGTTTTGTCTTAATCTTACTGCTTATTTTTTTGCGCAGATAATCAATGTCATCCGGTTTCAATTCTTTTGTTGGCGGGTCTTCCTCAACATCCTCATCAAAGCGGCCTTCCCGCTCCAGTCGTGCAATCTTGTCAAGAACTTCGAGCCGATCTTTTGCTTTCAGTTGTCCGCGCTGCAACAGGTTCAGATAATTATTTTCATTGTCGATTTCATTCTGTGCCGTTACCATCAATCGATCACCGGACGCCGCATCCGCAGCTCTCTGTTCATCCGTATAATGTTCAAGGGTTTCTTTGATTTCTTTGTAGCACACAGTCTTCTTTGCATAGGTCCAGAAGTATTCTCCCAAACGGCAGTCCTTATAATGCCATGGCTTTGATACCATAATATAGTGCAGCACACCAAAAGACTCTTCCGGATAATCAATCGTTCCAAATACTTCCGTATTCCACTGCTGCGGAAGCCAGAACACATTGTTCTTACAGATCAGATTCAGATAATCCTCATCCTGCGTAACTACAAAATTATATACATGAAGTAATTCGACAAACTGATCCAAAACATGCTGCGCACGAAACTGTCTGCAATTGATGACAAGCATACCTGCATTAAAATATTCATTGCGATCAATCCCCAGCACTTTTTCGACATATGTGCCATACACATCCGTCTGAATCATGACCTGTTCTCTTGCCGCACCTACATAATTCTCGCCAAGTTCAAAAGCATACACCTCAGCCACATCCCCAAGTACAACCGTATCACTGTCAATATAGATTGCCTTATCATATTCCGGAAACATTTCCGCGATAAATAATCGAAAATATGTTGTTTTGGAATAGTAATCACGCAACGGGAGCTTGTCATTGATCGACTTCAAATATTCTGTCACATCATCAAAACATACTTGAAACTGCTCATCCTGCATCGCATACATGACATCCTGCATCTCCTTTGAAATGTTGGTATGCAACACATGAATACAATATTTCCTGTCCCGCGATGCATGTTCTTTCATCGATTGAAATGAAACTACGGTATACTTTACAAAATTGTCATCACATGCATAAAAAATCGGAATTACATTCTGGTTACTCATAAAACTTCTATCCCCTTTCGAGTCCTAATACTCTAATTCAAACTTTCTCTTCAAATACAAATATTCATACAACACATCATCAAAAGCATAATAATGGTAGATGCGGTGCATATCACTCACACGCCACTGCTTAATGTTGTCGGTATGCGGATATGGCAGATAAAACAAACGCTTTGAAAAATGCCGTACCACAGTACTTTTATGCAAAAATTTTTGATCATTAAATTTTTGCGGAAGCATCTTCTTTTTCGATGTACTGCGAATGACCGCCGACTGATCCGCAAAAACAAGCTTTTTCTCCCTGATCAGTTTACGCGACTTAACCAAAAGGCCTGTCTCTTTTATCTTTTTCAGATTCAAAAGCAGTACCCCCGCATTCACATAGTCCGGGCGGATCAGATATTTACCGTAGTGGTCCCTCGCCGCCGCATATTCCACATCTGATACATCCGTGTCATACAATAGACAGATATCTCTATTAAAGAGGATGTCCACATCCAGATAAAGAATTTTATCCGGCATATCCGGCACCTCATCCGCAAAAAGGCGAAGCAGTGTATATGGTGAACAATATGCATCCTCATTCGGGCAATGCGCAAATTCTTTTTCATACAATGCCGTCACATCGACCCGAATGACGGAATTATTTGAATTATACTGCTTTGCCACTTTATCAAGAAATGTGATCATCTTTTCCGAGATAGCTGTATACTCCGGTTTCATGCGCGTAACATCCATCGTATAAACAAAGATACGAAACGGTTCTTTCGTCTTTGTTCTTTTAAAAATGGATAACATACAGCTAAGCACGCCATCAAACACTTTTCCATTACCGGAAAAAAGCAAATTTATCATAACAATCTCCTACTCATCTCTTTCTCGCACATACCGGACCAATTCCACAGTATTATTCTTTGCCCGCTCACACATTGTCTTATATACCTGGTCGCGCAACATTCGTTTCTGATCTTTTGCCGGAAGTGACTCGTTCGCGTAAAACGGTCCATCTATATATGTCACAATCTGTGGGACATCCTCTCTCTTCCCTCTTTGGTACGTGTTTGTCAGGCAAAATACCGGCAGATGTGTCTGCACAGGATATCGAAACGAACTGTCTTTAAACGGCCTTATTTTCGTATAGTATGGCCAGATATGTGCCTCAGGATAGATCATAATACAATTCTTTTTCTGGATCACATGTTCCAAAGCCTCAAGAAAATGCTTCATCGCAACTCTGTCATCCGGCAATGGCACTGCACCGAGATACGGTGTGATTCGTCCTAAAAAAGGCATCGATACATTGTTCGGATGTACGATCGTTGCCACATCCACCGGACGGTTAACCAGAGTCGGAATGACTGCATCGCCAAGCGGATGCGTATGATTTCCATACATGTAATAGCCTTGCCTCTCTGCTTTTCTCAATACCTGGCGATTCTCAACTCTATGATGAAAATAAACCTTCATATATGCTTTTGCAAGCGGTATCGCAATTCCATGATACCAAAATAAATGTGCGAACCTTTCCATACAGGATTCCCGTATATAGCGATACGATCCATCAATCTTCCTTGCCTTAATATGGTCTCCTGCAAATTCATCCTTTAATTCATCACGATAATAAATTACATCCCGCCTGCGACTCATAGTTCTTCCTTTCATTCAGCATCTGATATTGTAATCTATTTCTTGCATTTTGTCTACCACTTTATGTAGTTTTCAAAACCACATAAAGTGTATATAAAAAAAGCTGTCTGCATTTGCAAACAGCTTTTGAATCGATTTATTGTATATCAGTTATTCACCTGTCTCTTATACACATCTCCGAGCCCACGAG
>URQG01000170.1 GCA_900549895.1 uncultured Lachnobacterium sp. | reverse complement strand
TACGAGATTACTACGCGTCTCGGGGCTCGGAGATGTGTATAAGAGACAGTCATGCACACTCTGCAACTGCGTTAAAAATTTAGGAAGATTCCTACGTATAAAAACATGATTTTCTGTTTTGGCAGCCATCTCCATGATTTCCGCCTGCTCTCCCATATCATCCTGTCCGATCTGTCTGCTGATGCCCTTGATTCCATGTACTTTGACACGGAACATATCCAGATTTGTACGTTCATACTCATCTAATCTAGAGATCAATTCCTGTACCTCTCTGCAATAGGTCTCAAGCGTCCTCACGTAAGCCAGCGCCTCCTCACGGTCCTTCCCCTGCAGATCAGCAGCCGCATCTGTCGGTGGCATCTCGCGATACTCAACCGGAAGGCAGCCTTCCAAAAGAGTACGCAGATTTTCAAGCTGAACCGGCTTCGGCAGAAATTCAATAAACCCGTGTAACAACGCTTCTGCACGCGTTGCTTCCGAGATATCCGCTGTCATTAAAACAAGTGGCACATCACAAAATTTGGAGATCTCATCCGCCGTCTCTATACCGGATTTCTGCGGCATCATCTGATCCAAAATGATCATCTGATATTCATGAAGCCTTGCCGCCTGAATCGCTTCCTCACCGGAGGCGGCCAGATCAACCGTCAGTTTCCATGGTGTGACCAGTTTTTTAAAGATCAGACGATTTACTTCCATATCATCAACAAGAAGCACTCTTGCTCCTGGGAACACCCAATTCGGTTTTACATCGTTGATTGCATAGATCGGCTTCTTCAGTAACAGTTCCCGATCAATATTGGTTGGCGGAAGCATCACGGAAGAAGTCTTTTCCTGTTCCATATCAAACATGATCCTAGTTCCTACACCTTCCGTGCTGCTCGCACAGATGGAGCCATGCATCAGATCAACCATTTGTTTCACAAGGGATAATCCAAGTCCGCTGCCTTCCAGGCCGCGATCGTTTGAGTAGGATACATACTCACCAAAGATCTGCTCAAGCTGCTCCGCACTCATTCCTATTCCGGTATCTTCCACACTTCCATGTACATGCACAATAGAACTCTCCTGCTCCATGCTGCACCGGATGGTGCAAATAACAGACCCCCGGTCCGTAAACTTGGTCGCATTGGACAACAGATTCTGAATGACCTGTCGCACACAGGACTCGTCGCCGATCAGCATCTCAGGGAATTCATTTTCCACACGTATAACAAACTCAACCGGTTTCTCATTCAGATTCATCAGGCAGATATGTGCCTGTTCTTTGAGCAGATTATAAAAATTATATTCTTTCTTATGCAGTATCAGCTTTCCGGCTTCCAATTTGGAATATACGAGGATGGTATTGACCTGCTCAAGCAGATTATTACCGGCATTACGAATGTAACCCAGCATAGTACGGCTCTCTGACGAAAGATTCTTACGACGGAGCAGGATCTCGCTTCCACCGATGATCGCATGCAGCGGACTACGCAGATCGTGGCTGACGCTCGCCAGGAACTTACTCTTAAGCACAGACTGATTTTCAGCCTCGCGCTTCAGTTGCTCCATCAGTTTCGTCTCCTGTTTTAAATGTGTAATATCAATCACACATAAAATATATCCCCTCAGGTAATCATCTTTGAATACCGGCTGCAACTGACATTTGTAATACAAATCCCCATATTGCTTTTCAAACTCATCTTCCGGGTGGGTACTCCAGCGCAGCATGGAGGAATAATAACGATAATTGTCCGGTTCCTCCTCCATCGCCTGTACCGACTCTGCAAAAAGCTTTTTGGCCTCCAAATTTGCATCTCGAAAATGCATCTTACTGTCAAACAGAAAGCAGGCGATATCCGATGTATTGTAATAATCCTCCTGCATGGCGATCGTTACGTTTGCAAGTTGTCCCGTCATCATCAGATAATAGATGATCAGGCAGGTGCACTCTAATGCGATCGGCATGACAATATCCTCCGCACTCCTTGAAAATACACGAAAAAGCAAAGCAAAGCCCGGCAACGCGATCGATGCATACAACATGTCATTGACATGTCCCTCGATCTGCGAAAGCGGCGTCAGAATACGGGCATAAGTTGAGAATCCCAATGTTAAAAGTACATACCCCAAAAGAGAAACAAGAAAGCTATCCTGATATGCATTGCCATGGACCATATCATAAAACATCATAAAATCGGAAAGCAGAAGGCTGAAGAAAAGAAGTGCTTCCACCCACGCTTTTATCTTAAAATGCATAAAGTCCATCACATAATGAAATAAGGCATAGACCATCTGAATGACAAGAAGATCGATCAACGCCTCAAAAACTCTCGAATGGCCCATGATTGCCTGTACAATCCGATAAAAATTATATAGTGCAACCAAAGCGAGCACCAGCGGAAGAAGCCGGTGCTCTCTGGCATGAAATCCTGTTGTAATATATGTTTGGAGCACAAAGAAGGTTATGCACATGCATACCCCCAGGAAAAAAAGCATCATGACCTAATGCCTCCATCCGCTTAATATTCGTTCGATCTCAGACTTGACATACACCGGTTTATAGGGTCGTACAATATATCCGGCCGCATGCAACTCCCTGCATGTGATAACCGTCTGCGTGTCACAGATTGCCGTCACAAAAAGTACCGGTACCGTCCCCCCTGTGATCTCGTTGATTTTCACCGTAGCTTCGATTCCGGTCATCTCCGGCATGTCCACATCCATGATGATAAGATCCGGGAATGGTTTCTTCTTCATATACTGGATCGCCTGGTATCCTGATTTACAAAGGGTCAGATTATAGATATTGTCAAGTATTCCTCTCATCACCTCAAGGTTGGTTCTCATATCATCCACGACCATAATATGCGGACGCGGTGCACCCTCAACCATGTTGTTCCTGCCCTCTTCCTCCTCATCCGGAGATACAACATCCAGGTAATCCGGCGGAAGGATGGTAATATTCAGATACTCCTTATCCATCAGGTCGATCTTCTCTCCGTCATCAAGCATAATAACCGGTCGAAGATTATGTTTTCCCGCATTTTCAAATATAATGCCGGTTCTGCCATCCGATAGGTTTACCCTCGTTCCCTTCGGGAAAAGCGGTACATACTCTAAGAATACCTCGACAACCTGTTTGTCGAACATGATTCCGCATGCGCCCATCAGGTATTCAATTGCTTCATACGGCGAATACGGCTTCTTATAAGGACGCTTTGAGGTCAAAGCATCATATACGTCAGCCACGTGCAGAATACGAACGAAAATAGACTGTTCCTTGCCAAGCAGTCCCTGCGGATATCCGCTTCCGTCATAATTTTCATGATGAAGCAGCACGGTCTGTTTCACATGTGCGGAAATGTCCCATCGATTGCTGAGAAGCTTGTAGGAATATTCCGCATGTTTTTTCATGATCTGATATTCTTCCGGCGTCAGGCGTCCCGGCTTATTCAATATTTCCGGTGGAATCGATAACTTTCCGAGATCATGCAGCAACGCCGCCGTAACCAGATAATTCAGATCGCGCTCGTTCATCTGCATACCCATACCGATGACACAACACAGTACCGCAACATTTACCGAATGCGCATAGGTATAATCATCATACGAACGCAGATCCAGCATATCCAATGATACCTCGCCTCTCGGCAGGATTTCATCAACAATTGCTGCTGCGATCTCTGCGCAATGATCAATGTCACTTTCCTTAATGCAGTTGATTCCATCGGTTCGAAGCTTCTCCGATATAGATGCCTCTATCTGAATCTCCTTGGACAACTCATCATCAATATAAACGCCACTGAACCCGTAATCATTCAACTTTTCGATATAGGATGCCGTCAATTCGCAGCCTCTTCCTATCATCGTCCTCCCCATTGAATCATACAGATCATAGGCAAGGCACATTCCCGGCTGCGCTTCCTCAATCGTTATGTATCTCATTTCTTAAAAACCCCTTGTACTACAAAATTTCAAATGCTGTCAAACCCATCTATCTTATCGTGCGATTACATCATTACCAGATACACCGCCGCTACGGATATAACGATCTGGATGATCGCAAATCGAAAAACAACCTGTGCATTGGACCATCCGCTTCTTTTACGCACATGGTCATGAATCGGTGTTGTCACATTCGTTAAAATATGAATCTTTAAGAAACGAAGCAGGGACACTTTGATCAGTCCGAGTCCTCCATCTACGATCAATACTGCCGCTACAAGAAGATACATAAACGGACTGTGCATCTTAAGTACTGCAATCGCAATAAAAATTCCCATGGCACGGGAACCGGCATCTCCCATTAAAAGCTTGCTTGGTGTGGCATTGTACCACAGATAACCAAGAAGGCATACACAGAAAAGCAGGATGCAGAAATTAAATCCGTCGTCTACGCCAAGCACATTATCCAAAACAAAAATCGTCATCAAAGTGATGATCGTCAGTGTTCCGGAGAGACCGTCTACGCCGTCCGAACAGTTTGTAACATTAATCGATGCCCACACAAGGACAATCGTAAGAATTGCGAATAAAATCGGCGGGATTGTGATGGTTGCACCGGTGATGGCGATGGTAATCGTGCTTGTATTATAGTGAAGATACACAAGTGCTACAACGATTGCTACCGCCAGATCAAGAAATCCCTTCAGATATTCGCCCCAAGGCTTCTCTGCCGCATCATCAAAATATCCGGTAAACATTTCAACAACGATCAGTATCAGATAGATACCGATCTCCACATTCATCTGTGCGAAAAGGATCGCCGCCACAACAAAGGTCAGCACGAAGACTGTCTCTTATACACATCTGACGCTG
>URQG01000169.1 GCA_900549895.1 uncultured Lachnobacterium sp. | reverse complement strand
GTATCCATGGTTCTTACGATTCTGCGCGGAAATGAACAGATTGACGTATCTGCGACACCTGTTCTTGCAAAAACAGGTGAGAACAACAAATTAAACTATATGCTTGGAATCTGGGTCAGAGATGATATGGCAGGCATCGGAACGATGACATATTATGATGATAACGGAAATTATGGTGCACTGGGACATGGAATCGGGGACGGAGAGACCGGAGAGTTGTTAAAGCTGGATAAGGGGTATCTGTATGAGGCGGATATTCTCGGAATTAAGAGAGGGCAAAGAGGCGATCCGGGAGAACTGGAGGGCGTCATAAGTTATCGTAAGACAAGCATGCTTGGAACCGTAAGACAAAATAGCGATATCGGAATATACGGAAAATTAAATGATGAATATATAAATGAAATAAAAGGCAAGAATAAACCATATTTGATGGGATTCAAACAGGACTTAAAGACAGGGGAAGCCTATATTATATCCGATGTATCCGGTGAGAGGCAGGCCTATCATATTATGATGGATTCATTTGATTATTCCCCTTCTGACCGGAATAAGGGAATTCATTTTTATGTGGATGACGAAAGACTTCTTAGTCTGACCGGGGGAATCGTGCAGGGAATGAGCGGAAGCCCCATCATCCAGGATGGACGCATTGTTGGGGCTGTCACTCATGTATTGATTCAGGATAGTTCAAGAGGATATGGTATCTTTATAGATGAAATGTTAAGTCAAAAATAAATTAACGAATATATTGTGATAGAACCGATAGATCTTCGTATGTGTCGATGTCTTTCAATTCCTCTGCGACTTCTGTCTGAACTTTTCTGCAAAGCTGTATGTGTTGTGATACGACCATGCTTCCACCGGATTTTGGAGGGAGAGATTTCAATTCATGGAAGAAACGGGCAGGAAATAGCACCGGAGAACCGGTGCGATTCCCGAAACATGTTCTCCAGATGAAAGAAGGCTCATTTTGAGAACAAAGAAGAAGCACGGCAATGGAATCCGGCCTTATCAGAGGCTGATCGGCAGGTAAGAAGGCGCATCGGTCAATCCCGGGTTCGATGGATTGCAATCCCTTCCTTATCATATCATTGCGAAGAGGAGATTGATGGAGCAGAACCGGAATATTTTGTTTGTGGCACAAATCTTCAATTTCCGGATGAATGGTAACAACAAGTTGTTTACAGAACAACCCTTTACTTGCATCGATTGTCCATTGGATCAGTGGCTTGCCTCCAAAATCAATCAGAAGTTTATTACTGCCAAAACGTTTTCCCTGTCCGGAAGCCATAATAATGCAGCCACTTTTTCCATATGGCTGATCCAGATCAATGACTAAGGTATCGCTTCTTCGGCGAAGCTTCCGTATAAAAGCAAGATTCTGCTTCCGGACTACCATAAGAAGATGTTTCTGTTCCATAAGTTCATATAAGGTATTTCGATATTCCGGAACCGCGTCTTCGAGATAACCGATCTCATCAATGCTGATCCACTCGGATGACACTTCCTTAAGAGCGTTCAGAAAAGAAATTCCTTTTGCGAGAAAAGCTTCTTTTATCGGTTTCATAAGATTTTCGGTTCTGGATGGATCTAGCTCATATTTTCCGATCATAGTTGTTTCACCGGTCCGGTTATTCTTCAAATAGACACCTTGTTGTGGAACCGCATAAGTAGTGATTCCGGGGATAGGAAAAGAGAAAAGTCCTGAGAGCAGTGTTGTTTTCCCGCAGCCCCTGCTTCCGGTTAAGATGATATGTCTGCATCCGCTATTCTGAAAAGATCTCCATATACAGTCTGTTGTTAGCCTGGATACAGGCATTCCTATAGGTTTCATATTTTTTCAGCCATTCCTTTCCTTCTGGTGTCAGTGTACTGCCTCCACCGGATCGCCCGCCGACACTTCGTGTAGTAAGTGAAAATCCAAGCGCCTCCTCTGCATGCCGTATCATTCGCAGCGCCTTGGTATATGCAAGCCCCATAGAAATAGAAGCAGCTCGCAGCGAACCTGTTTCTTCAATGGCGTGTAAGAGAAGACAGGGACCTTCGCCAAAAAATTTTTCTCCATGTTCATCAAAAAAAGTGATCTTTGTGGCTGCCCTCAAAAATATCATCCTCCTTTAACATTACGAGCCGTTTTTGCCCATTGTGGGTTGTTAACTCTTTGATACTGATTGTACCATAAATTTCCGAAAGAAGCTGCTCCGTTTTTGGGATGGGAGTATGGAACGGACGGATTTCATCAATCAGTTTTTTTTCGGATAAAACAAGAAGCAGGTCGCAGTAATTGAGCGCAAGAGAACTGTCGTGCAGTGTGATCAATGCAATCCCCTGATTCTTTTGAATCTTTTGATGCAAAAGGCCGATTGCCTGATAACGGAATCGAAAATCCAGAGCACTTTCCGGTTCGTCTAAAAGAAAAAGTCTGCGATCACAGGCGAATGTGCGTGCCAGAAGAACAAGCTGTTTTTGTCCTGCGCTCAGATTCATGAAATGATCATGGATACGTCCACTCAGACCCACAAGTTCAAGTGCATTAGCGGCTTTTTGTTTCATTTGTTTCGTGGGGGACTGCAAAAGTTTTAAATCCGGATTAAATCCCATTAAAACCACTTCCATGACCGACAGATCTATGGAAATACTGTTTTGCTGTGGAATATATCCGCAGCAAAGGGCGCGTTCCCTTGCGGTAAGTGATTCGAGAATCTGATCGTTAAACTGACATTCTCCCTTGTGCGGAAGAAGACCGGCGATTGCTTTCAGTAAAGTCGTTTTACCACATCCGTTGCAACCGAGGATTCCGACGATGGTTCCGCCGGGTACGGAAAAACAGATATCATTCAGAACGGTTTTCTTTTGATATCCGCATATGATGTTTTTCACAGTCAGTTCGTTCATGAGGATTTCCTCCTTAAACAAAGATAAATCAGCACGGGTGCTCCAATCAGACTTGTAAAAATACTTACCGGCAATTCTGTGGAAGCGATGCTTCGAGCCAGAATATCGCCAAGTGTGAGCAGACACCCGCCGATGAGTCCGCTGGTCAGCATGGTAGAGATTCGATTGCTTTTGAGCAGCATTCGTGCACCATGGGGGGCTAATAGAGCGATAAAACTGATCAGTCCGGTCATGCTGATGACGCTGGCGGTTGCAAGAGTGGCAATGATCAGAACAAGAAGGCGTATTCGCCGGACGTCGACGCCGAGCATGCGTCCTTCATGATCGTCGAGGGATAGTAAAATAATCTGACGATATAACAGAAACAGGCAGATTATGCAAATGATGCATAAAACGATATTAAAGCGGATGGAATAAAGACTGATTCCGTTCAGGCTTCCCATAATCCAGTATTCGATGGAAGCAAGCTGCTTTTCGGGATCTGCAAGTAATTTCAGGATGATCAGAATCGTCTGCGCGAGACTGTGTACGGCAATACCGGCAAGCACAATGCTTTTGCCGTCTTTATCTTCCGTCAATGAGGAGAGAGAAAGGGCAAGAACTACACAACAAATAGCCCCTGCAAAAGCAGAGGCTGTAATTGCAAATGTTCCGGATAAAAATAGGATACCAAAAGCGGCACCCGCGCTGGCACCGGAAGATACACCGATGATATCCGGAGAAGCAAGCGGATTCCTGAAAATTGTCTGATAGACAAAGCCTGCAACTCCCAGAACAAATCCGCCGGAAGCACCGATTACGGCACGGCTTGCGCGCAATGTGAGAAAAACGTTCCATTGCATCGGATCCCCGGAAAGAATCCCCGAAAGTGTCAGGGGATATTTACCGATGAAAAGGGAAGCGATGGCAAGGAGCAGTAACAGAATGCTTCCGATGATGATATAGAGATTAGTTTTGACTTTCGATATCATAGAACTTTCCATAATAGTTGTCGGATTCCGTTGTGTAGGTATCGGCAGATATCTGATCCGGATGAAGGATTCCGGCAAGCCATATGCTTGCAAGAATACTGGCTGGAACCGGGCTGTCTAATGCCTCGATCTCTCCGGGAACGGCATAAACCTGCTTGGTTTTTACCGCAGTACAGTTTTTCAGATTCGGATCATTTAAAACATCTTCTACGGTATATTCTGCATCGGATGCAAGAATGATATAGGATGGATCCCATGACAGAAGCTGCTCGTAACTGATATTTGCCCAATACGTATCCGTAATTTCTTCCGCTGCATTTACGGCACCGGACAGTGCAATCATTTGGGATTGGTACATGGATGGTCCGGCTGTGGAAAGAAGAGAAGAATTGCCGGCCAGATATACGGTAGGTTTATCAACGGAATCAAGTTTTGAAGCGAGCATATCACTTTGTTCATTTATGTATGAAATAAGTTCATCCGCCTTTGCTTTTGTGTTTGTTACAGTAGAAATCAATGTGATCATTTCCTCCAGCTGTTCCTGATTTTCAGGATTGACAAGCAATACAGGAATATTGAGTTCGGAAAGACTCTGGGCGGCATCTTTTAATTTTAAAGGCAGAATAACAAGATCTGGGTTTAAAGATGCACATGTTTCCAGATTGAACTCTTTTGCAGTACCGACGTTCGGCAGCTCAAGAAATCCCGGAGCAGCCATCTTATAGATCGGACGCGTATCTGCCTTTGCTTCAATACCTGTCACTTTGTCACTCAGCCCAAGAGCAATCAGAAGACTTGAAGGAATGTAGTAGCCGCTGACAATTTTTTCCGGTTCTTTTGTAAAGGTAACCTCACGTCCGGCCTGATCCGTTACCGTGACAGGATAAGCTGTCTCAGACAGATCGGTGGATGCCGTGTCCTGTGTCGACGGGTTTACGTCTTCCACCTGTCTCTTATACACATCTCCGAGCCCACGAGACGCGTAGTAATCT